>CAMBRC010000020.1 GCA_945869965.1 Asaia bogorensis | reverse complement strand
AGGGGGCCGAGCCCCCTGGACCCTCAATGGATGGGGGTCTGGGGCCGCCGGCCCCAGCGGGTCGAGGGCAGAGCCCTCGCCTTGCTTCTCTAACATGCCCCACACCCACATCATCGGCAGCGGCCTCGCCGGCCTGTCCGCCGCGATCGCACTAACCAAGGCGGGCCACACCATCACGCACTACGAATCCAGCCCTGTCGCTGGCGGTCGTTGCCGCTCGTATTTCGACCGCGCGCTCGGCTGCCGGATCGACAACGGCAACCACCTCCTGTTGTCCGGCAACCGCGCGGCGCTCGATTTCCTGGCCACGACCGGTGCTTCGGACACGCTGACCGGGCCGGCGATGCCGATCTTCCCGTTCATGGACTTGGCCACCGGCGAGCGCTGGACGGTGGCGCCGAACCTGGGCCGCATTCCCTGGTGGGTGTTCTCCGCCGCGCGCGGGGTCAAGGGCACGCGGCTGTCGGAGTTCGCCGCGCTGCTGAAGTTGAAGCTGGCGCGCGGCGACCAGAGCGTTGCGGCCACGCTTGGCGGTGCCGGCACGCTGTATCGCCGGTTGCTGGAGCCGCTGGCTATCGCCGCGCTGAATACCATGCCCGAGGAGGCGCTGGCCCGGCTGCTCGGTGCGGTGGTGGACGAAACCCTGGGCCAAGGCGGCGCCGCCTGCCGCCCGCTGGTGCCGCGCGAGGGATTGTCGGAAAGCTTCGTCGATCCCGCCTTGGCATGGCTCGCGGCGCGCGGCGGGACGCTGCATGCCGGGCGCCGCGTCGCTGGTCTGCGCATCGACGCCGGCGCCGTCCAGGAGCTGCTGACCACCGATGGCCCCGCCGAGATCGCGCCGGGCGACGCCGTGGTGCTGGCGGTGCCGCCCTGGGTCGCGCCCACCCTCCTGCCGGGCCTGGTGGCGCCAGACGCGTTCGAGGCGATCGTGAACGTGCATTTCCGCGTTGATGCCACGCCAGGACCGGCGGGTTTCATCGGGCTGGTCGGCGGCCTGGCCGAATGGGTCTTCGTCAAGCAGGGCGTCGTCTCCACCACCACCAGCGCCGCCAACCGCGTGGTCGACCTGCCGACCGAGGATCTCGCCGCCCGGACCTGGGCGGACACCGCGCGCGCGCTGGCGCTGCCCGGCCCAATGCCGCCATGGCGTGTGGTCAAGGAGCGCCGCGCCACCTTCGCCGCCACCGCCGCCCAGGAACGCCGCCGCCCACCGGCCGGCACCGGCCTGTGCAATCTCGTCCTGGCCGGCGACTGGACCGCCACCGGCCTGCCCGCCACCATCGAGGGCGCCATCCGCTCCGGCACCGCCGCTGCCGCCGCGCTTCTACCCAGCGGCGTCATGCGCTAAAGCGCGGCAATGGACACACTCGCCACCCCGCTGCTGGACGAAGCCGTGGCGCGCGCACAGGCGCGGTTGCAGCGCGAACAGAAGTCCGACGGCCACTTCGTCTTCGAGCTGGAGGCGGACGCCACCATCCCCGCAGAGTTTATCTTACTAACTTATTTTCTTGACCGCCCGGACCTCCCGCTGGAACAGGCGATTGGCACCTATCTCCGCCGCATCCAGGGCGCCCACGGCGGCTGGCCGCTGTTCCACGACGGCAAGTTCGACATCTCGGCGTCGGTAAAAGCCTATTTCGCGCTGAAGATGATCGGCGACGATCCGGACGCCCCGCACATGGCGCGCGCCCGCGCCGCCATCCTGGCCGCCGGCGGGGCCGCCCGCGCCAACGTCTTCACCCGTGCACAACTGGCGCTGTACGGCGAGGTGCCCTGGCGCGCCGTCCCGGTGATGCCGGTCGAGATCATGCTGTTGCCACGCTGGTTCCCGTTCCACCTCGACCGCGTAAGCTACTGGTCACGCACCGTGATCGTCCCGCTGCTGGTGCTGATGGCGCTACGGCCGCGGGCCCGCAACCCGCGCGGCGTCCATGTCCCGGAACTGTTCACCACCCCTCCGCCGCAGGTACGGAACTGGATCACCGGCCCGTTCCGCTCCGGCTGGGGCCATGTCTTCAAGCATGTCGACCGCGCCCTGCGCGCCATCGAGCCAGCCTTCCCCGCGGGCCTGCGCCAGCGCGCCGTCGCCAAGGCGGTGAGCTTCACCACCGCCCGCCTGAACGGCGAGGACGGGCTCGGCGGCATCTACCCCGCCATGGCCAACGCCATGATGATGTTCGACACGCTGGGCTACGCTCCCGACCACCCCGACGCCGCGATCTGCTGGCAGGCCCTGCGCAAGCTTCTCGTCATCAAGAATAACGAGGCCTATTGCCAGCCATGCCTGTCCCCGGTCTGGGACACCAGCCTGGCCGGCCACGCCATCGCCGAGGCCGAAGGCAACGCCGCTCCCGCCGTGACCGCCGCCAACACCTGGCTGCGCGGCAAGCAGATCCTGGATGTCGTGGGCGACTGGCAGGCCGCCGTCCGCCCGGGCCTGCCGCCCGGCGGCTGGGCTTTCCAATACGAAAACCCGCACTACCCGGACGTCGACGACACCGCCGTGGTCGGCATGCTGCTGCATCGTGAAGGCGACCCCGCCCACGCCGCATCCATCTGCCGCGCCCGCGACTGGATCATCGGCATGCAGAGCAAGAACGGCGGCTGGGGCGCCTTCGACGCGGACAACGACCACCACTATCTCAACCATATCCCATTTGCGGACCACGGCGCCCTGCTCGACCCGCCGACGGCCGACGTCACCGCCCGCTGCGTCTCATTCCTGGCCCAGATTGGCGAGCCACTCGACAGCGCCCCAGTCGCCCGCGCCGTCGCCTGGCTGAAGAACGAACAGGAGCCCGACGGCGCCTGGTTCGGCCGCTGGGGCACCAACTACATCTACGGCACCTGGTCCGTCCTCTGCGCGCTCAACGCCGCCGCCGTCCCGCCTGACGCCCCCTGCATCCAACGCGCCGTGGCCTTCCTGCTGGCCACCCAGCGTGACGACGGCGGCTGGGGCGAAGACAACGAAAGCTATGCCGATGCACCGCACGGACGGCATGCGGTTTCCACCCCATCCCAGACCGCCTGGGCGCTGCTCGGCCTGATGGCGGCCGGCCAGGCGGAGACCCCCGCCGTCGCCCGTGGCATCGCCTACCTCTCCGACACACAAAAGCCCGATGGCGGCTGGGACGAGGAACCCTACACCGCCGTCGGCTTCCCGCGCGTTTTCTACCTGCGCTACCACGGCTACAAGCTGTTCTTCCCGCTGATGGCCCTGGCCCGCTTCCGCAACCTGCAACGCGCCAACGACCCCCGCGTCGCCTGGGGGTTCTGATCGACCCCCCCCTCTGCCCCATGCTGGGCATCGTCGTCGGACTTGAGGCCGAGGGACGCATCGCTCGCTGCCTGGGAAGGGTGGCCATTGGCGGCGGCCTCCCCGCCGGCGCCGAAGCCGCGGCGGAGGAACTGGTCGCGCATGGCGTCACGGCCCTGATCAGCTTCGGCCTCGCAGGCGGCCTCGACCCCGCCTTGCCTGCCGGCACCCTGGTCGTGCCCGAGATGGTGATCGAAGATGGCCGGCACTACCTCACCGACCCCGCCCTGTCCGCCAGGTTCGGGATCCCGACGACCCGGAGCGTGCTGGCAGGCCACACCATCCTGTCCGACCCCGCCGCCAAGCACGCCGCCCGCGCCGCCACCGGCGCCGCCATCATCGACCTGGAAAGCGGCGCCGTCGCCCGCGTCGCCGCCCGCCACAACCTGCCCTTCGCCGTGCTGCGCGCCGTCTGCGACCCCGCCAGCCGGGCGTTGCCGCCGCTCGCGCTGGCCGCATTGGATGCCGGCGGGCGCATCGGCCCCGGGCGCGTCATCGCCGCATTGCTGCGCCACCCCGGGCAGATCCCCGCCCTGCTCGGCCTCGCCCGCGACGCCATGCGTGCTCGCGCGGCGCTGATGGCGGCGGTGCGGCGCATCCCGCACCACCGGCAAGCTTCCGGCGCGGGCACGGCTTCGGTTAGACTCCCGGAGTGATTTCCGACCCTCCCCGCATGGGCTGTTCATGACCGCCACGGCATCGACCAGCGCCGCCATCCTGGTGGGGCTGTCGGCGGCAAGTACGGCATTGTTGGCGCTGGCGCTATTCGCCGCGTTGGCGCGGGCAGTGCCGGCAAGGGCGCTGGCACGGGTGCTGGCAATCGTACTGACCGGGCTGGGCGCCGCGGCGGCCGTGCTGCATCTGGCGCTCGGCGCGGTACCGGCGCGGATCGTCATACCGTTCCCGCTCGCCGGAGTGCGCCCGGCGCTGGTCCTGGACGGGCTATCCGGGTTCTTCCTGGTAGCGCTGTTGCCGGTCGGCGCGGCGAGCCTTGCGATGGGCGCCGCCACCGGCGGCGTGGCGGTGCTGCTGGCCGGTCTGATGCTGGCGCTGTTGGCGGGCGAGACCGGCACGCTGGTACTCGGCGTTACCGTCGCGGCGCTGGCAGCGTTGGTTTTGCTGCGCCAATCCGAGGCACAGCCAAAGCCCGGCGTCCGTTGGCCGCTGGCCTGGGTATGCGCCTTTGGCGTGCCGGCGCTGACGATGGCACTGGCCCTGCCGGCCGGCGATGGCGGCTTCATAACCATGCGCGCCAACCCGCCCCAGGGCACGGCGGCAACGGCGATGCTGGCACTGGCGCTGCTGGGCGGCGGCGGCTTCGCGGCGCTGGCGCCCGGTCAGGCCTGGCTGCACCGCGCCGCCACGGCGCCAATGCGACCGGAGAATACGCTCACAGCGACCGTCCTGACCGGGCTGGGCGCCTATCTGCTGGTCCGCCTGCTGTTCGACCTGATGGCCGGCCCGATGCCGCCCTGGTGGGGTATGCCACTGCTGCTGGCCGGTGCGCTCGGCGCGGTGCGCGGTGCCGCGCGGGCGGCCAAGGCGGACGACCTGCGCGCCGTCCTGGCCGGCATGACCACGGCGCACGCCGGACTGGTGGCGCTGGGCCTCGGCATGGCGCTGACGGCACGCGCTGTCGATGACGGCCCGGCGGCGATGCTGGCGCTCGGCGGCGCGCTGTTCGGCGTGCTGGCCTTCGGCTGGGCTCAGGCACTCTGGGCGGTGGTGACCGGCGCCGTGGCCGAAGGCGCCGGTACGCAGCAACTTGGCCGGTTGGGCGGGTTGGCACAGCGGATGCGGATCACCACGATCGGCGCACTCGTGGGCGGCTTGGCGCTGGCGATGCTGCCGCCCGGCGCCGGATTTGCCGCCGTATGGCTGCTGCTGCGCGCGGCAGTGATGTTGCCGCGCGGCGGTGGCGCGGATTGGTGGGCCATCGGCCTCGTCGCGGCACTGGCGCTCGGATTGTCTGGTGCGCTGCTCGGATTTGCCGTGCTGCGGGTGCTCGGCGTCGCCTTCCTGGGCCGGCCGCGCACGCCGCGCGCCGCGGCGGCCGAGGAGGTTGCGCCGCGCGGCCGCTGGACCATTCTGGCACTGTCGGGCGCGGTGCTGGCCTGCGGCTTGATACCCGGCGTGGTGCTTGCCCTGGCCGGGCCAGCGTTGCGGATGCTGGCAGGGCCGGTGGCCTCGGGCACGCAGCCGGCGGGCATCGACTTCTATGCGCCGCTCGGGCTGACCGTCCTGCTTGCCGGCGCCATCGCCGCCGTCGCGCTGGCGATGCGCACCCGCGGCCCGGCGGGCCATCGCGCCGCACCAGCCTGGGATGGCGGGCGGGATCCCGGCCCCGCCTGGCTACCCTTCGGCGACCCCGCGACCCAGCTCGGCGCGACCGGCTTTGCCCAACACCTAGGACGCTGCCTGGACATCCTGACCGCGACACAAGCAGCACCCCGACAAGCCCGGCTGCAACGCGCCGCCGCGATTGCCGCCACCTGGCTGCTGGCACTGCCCAGGCGCGCCGGCCCGGCGCTGCTTGGCCTCATGCTGCTGTCGATGCTGCTGCTGCATCTGGTGCGGGCATGGTGAGCGTCCTGCTCGCCCTGGCGGCCCAGATGCTGCACCTGGCCCTGATGCTGGCCGCCGCTCCCCTCATGGCCGGTGCGATCGCGTGGTTCGAGGCGCGGATGCAGGGCCGCGCCGGCCCGCCGCTGCTGCAACCCTGGCGCGACATGGCGCGCGCCTTGCGCCGCATGCCGGTGCTGGCCGAGGGCACCTCATGGCTGACACGCACCGCCCCCGGCGTCCGGCTGGGGGTGCTGGTGGTGGCCGCTGCCCTGGTGCCGGGCTTCACCCGCGACATGGCCCTGGCACCCGTCGCCGACCTGCTGGCAATCACCGGACTGCTGGCGCTGGCGCGGGCGCTGTCGGTGCTGGCGGCGATGGACGAGGGCGGCGCGGCCGCCGGCCAGGCGGCGGCAGCGATGCTGTCGCGCGCCACCCTGGCGGCACCCGCCCTGGTGCTGGTGCTGTTCGCGCTCGGCCTTGCCGCCGGCGACACCGCGCTGTCGACCATCCTGGCGATGACCGCCGAGGATGCCCCGGGCTGGGTGTTGGCAGCGCTGCCGCTGGCTCTCGCCCTGATGCTGGTGATCGCGGCGGATGGCACCGGTGGCGCGACGGCGGAAATCTCCGGCCGCCACGAAGCACTGGCCGCGGCCGGCGACGCGCTGCGGCTCACGGTCTGGCTGGCCCTCGTCGCGGTGCTGTTCCTGCCGCCGCACCCGCCGATGGGGCAGGTCGATCCCGCCGCGACCGCCGGCAACTGGCTGATCCACCTCCCGGCATGGCTGGCCAAAATGGCGCTGCTGGCGTTCGGTGTCGCCGGCGCCCGGACCCTGGCGCTGTGGCCCCGAGCGCATAGCGTCCCGGCCATGCTGGCGCTGGCCGGCTTGCTGGCGGTGCTCGGCATCATGCTGTTGTTCGCCGGGCAGCGGCAACCATGAACGTCACCCTGCTCGACGCCGCCTTGCGCGGAACCGTGGAACTGGCAGGTGCCGCAATGCTGGTGCTGGCCATCGCCGCCATGCTGGCGCGCCGCGCGGCAGTGGCGGTCGGCCTGGTGACAGCCCAGGCGGCGTGCCTGGCGATCGCGCTGCTGGCCGAGGCATGGCTCCAGGCCGCATGGCCGCTGCTGGCGGTCGCGACCTTCACGCTCGCGACGAAAGCCGTCGCCCTGCCACTCGCCTTGCGCAGCATCGCCCCGGCCTTGTCCGACGCGCCCGCGCGCAACCCGATCGGACCGGCGTCAGCGGCCGTCGCACTCGCGGGGCTGGCGCTGGTGGCGATGCCGCACGCTGCCGGTCCCGCCATGGCCGTCGCCTTCGCGGTGATGCTGGTCGGCGGATTGGCGGTGGTGCGGCGCGATGCCGGCCTCGCCGCGCCAGTGGTCATTGGTCCAGTGATCGGCGTGCTGGTGCTCGAAAACGGCCTGGTGTTGGCGCTCGGCGTCGCGCCGGGACTGCCCGGCGTGGTGCTGCTGGCGCTGGCCACCGCCGCATTGCCGGCCACCTTCCTGCTGCTGCTGGTGCGGCGCCTGCTGCCAGCGCAGGCAAACCCATGACCGGCATTGTGCCCTGGTTGGTCGTGGCTCTGCCGCTGGCGGCGGCGACCGGGTTGGGCTTTGCGCCCCGGCTCCGCGTCCCACGCCGCCCGGTCGCCGGCTGGGGCGCGCTAGCCGCCGCCGTGCTGACCCTCGGCTGCGCACTAACCCTGCCGTGGCAAGCCGCGGCGGGTGACCTGTTGCGGGTCGATCCGCTGTCGGCGCACCTGGCGATTCTCGCCGCCGCCGCCGCCGTGCTCACCGCCTGGCGCGAACGCGCGACGGCAACCGGGATCGAGGCGGCAATCGGCCTGACCGTGCTTGGCGGCATCCAAATCGCCGCCCTGTCGAACAACCTGATGCTGGGCTGGGCAGGGTTGGAATTGGCGCTGCTCGCCGTATTGCTGGGCGGACGTCCGGGCCGGGAAGCCGCGTGGCGGGCCGCGGCCACCCTGCTGCCCGCCCTCGCCCTGGTCCTGGCCGGCGCGCTGGTGCTCTATCGGGCGGGAGTGCCGCTCCTCGGGCCGGGTGCGGACGCGATGCGCTGGGACCGCCTGGCCGAAGCCGCGCCAAAGCTCTCCGCCGGCATGGTGTCGCTCGCATTCATCCTGCTGCTCGCCGGACTCGCCGGCTGTGCCGCGTTGGCGCCGCTGCACGGATGGCTGCGGGTCGCCACACCCCGCGCAGGAGCGCGCACCGCCATGGTCGCGGCGCTGCTGCCCGCGCTGGCGGCCACGGCGCTGGTCATGGTGCTGCGCGCGCGCGAGATCGCGACGGCGAACAACGACGCCCTGGAACCCGGACCCGCCCTGCTGCTGCTCGGGCTGGCCAGCCTCGCCTGGGCCACATCGGCACTGTGGCGCGGCGGGCCAACGGCGCCGGCCGCCGCGTTGTTCAACGCCGGCCTGGCGACCACCGCCTTCGGATTGGGAACCGGCACCGCCGACGCCGCCGGCCTGGTGCTGCTGAGTGCCGGCGTCCTGCTGGCGCCGCTGATCCGCGGCACCGGGCGCAGCATCGCGCTGCTGCTCGCCGCCCTCGCCATGCTGCCGCCCTTCGCCACCTTCGGCGCCGGCCTGACCCTGCTGGGCGAGGCGGTCGACGCCGCCGCCTGGCTGGCCCTGCCGATCGCCGCCCTGATGATGGCCGGCGCGGCAGGCTTGATGCGCGCCGCCCTGCGCGCCTGGCAGTCGCCCAACACCGGCCTGGCCACCGAAATCCCGGCGCTGGTGTTGCTGCTCCTGGCCGTACTGGCCGGCCTTCTGCCCCCGGTGGCGCGCTGGTTCGAATTGCTCGGCGAGGCCCTGCGATGAGCCTCGCCGCCGCCATCCGCGCCACCCCGGGCATCCCCTGCCGCCCCTGGCAGCGCCACGCCCTGTCGCCCGAACGCTGGGCCGCGCTAGGCCCCGAGCCCGGCCTGGCCCTGCTTGCCATGTGGGGCGACACCCACGCCGTCCACGCCCTGCTGCGCGATGCCGCCGGCATGCTGGCCGTCTCGATCACCGTCGCCGACGGCCACTATCCCGCGCTCTCCCCCCACCGCCCCGCTGCCCGCCTGTTCGAGCGCGCCATCCGCGACCTCTGGGGCCATGCCGCCGCCGGAGCCACCGACGAGCGGCCCTGGCTCGACCACGGCACATGGGACATCACCACCCCGCTGTCGCCGCGCCCGCCAACCCGTATCGGCGCCACCCCCCCGGTATCATTCCAAGACACCGACGACAGCCAAGACCAGTTCCCCATCGGCCCCTTCGCCGGCAACATTTCCGAGGCCGGCCAGTTCCGCCTGTTCACCCACGGCCCGGCCATCGCCCGCCTGGAAGCCCGGCTCGGCTATCTGCACAAGGGAATCCCCGCCCTGATGCGCGGCAAATCCCCCCGTGCCGCCAGCCGCTTCGCCGCCCGCCTGGCCGGCGACGCCCCGGTCGCCCACGGCATCGCCTTCGCCCGCGCCGCCGAAGCCGCCTGCGACACCCCGCCGCCGCCCCGCGCCATCGCCCTGCGCGCGGTGATGGCCGAGCTCGAACGCCTCGCCAGCCATCTCGCCGACCTCGATACCCTCGCCCAGGCCGCCGGCACCCCCCTGGCCGCCAGCCCCTGCCAGCGCCACCGCGAGGCCATCCTGCGCGCCGCCAACCGCTGCTTCGGCCACCGGCTGATGATGGACATCGTCGTCCCCGGCGGGCTGGCCGTCGACCTGGCCCCCGAGGGCGACGACATCCTGCGCACCACCGTCGCCGCCCTGGCCCGGGACCTGCCCGCCCTCGCCCGGCTCTGCGAGCCCCTGGCGCGCCGTCTGGACGGCATCGCCATCGCCCCACCCGCCATCGCCGCCGCCCTCTCCCCCGGCGGCCCGGCCGGACGCGCCAGCGGCATCGACACCGACCTGCGCCGCACCCCCGGCTACCGCCCGTACCACGACCTCAACGTCTCACCGGTGCGCGAACCCGCCGGCGACGCCGCCGCCCGCCTCCTGGTCCTGCTCGCCGAACTGCGCGATTCCGTCCGCATGCTGCGCACCCTGCTGGCCGACCTGCCCGCCGGCGAAATCGTCACCGCCCTGCCGCCCGATTCCGGCGAAGGCTTCGGCTGGGCCGAAGGCCCGCGCGGCGACATTTGGACCTGGCTGCGGCTCGAAGGCGGTCATATTGCCGGCGTCTTCCTGCGCGATCCCGGCTGGCTCATCCTGCCGCTGATGGAAGCGGCAATAGCTGGCACCGATCTATCAGACTGGCCCGCCGCCCGCGCCTCCTTCGGCTTCTCGCATGCGGGAATGGACCTGTGACCGACCCCGTCCTTCCCCCCTGGCTGCACGCCTGGCGCAACCTGCGCGCCCGCCCCGCCGCCATTCCCCCGCCGCCGATCGACGAAACCGGCGTCCAGGACCTCGCCGCCCGGCTGGAAGCCGCCAGCATAAACCGCCTCGGCCGCAGCTTGGCCCTGCACACGCTCGATCCCGGCAGCTGCGGCGGCTGCGAACTGGAACTGCGTGCCCTGCGCGGCGTCGTCTACGACCTCACCCGCTTCGGCCTGCGCTTCGTCGACAGCCCGCGCCAAGCCGACGTCCTGCTGGTCACCGGCCCGGTCACCCGCTCCCTCCAGGCCGCCCTGCAACAGGCCTGGGACGCCGCCCCGGACCCGCGCTTCGTCATCGCCATCGGCGACTGCGCCATCGACGGCGGCGTCTTCAAGGGCAGCTACGCCATCGCCGGCGGCGTCGATTCCACCCTGCCCGTCGACCTGGTGATCCGCGGCTGCCCGCCCAGCCCGACCGAACTGCTCGAAGGCCTGCTGATGCTGCTCGAGGCCGGCGCACGGTAGAACAAAGCCAGCGGCCTTCCCTACCCCACCCGCCGCGGCTCGATGCTGGCATAGACATCGCCGGAATTGGCGTCATGCGGCAACGCGGCGACATAGTCCGCCATCGCCTCGGCTCCGATCGCCGCCGGATGCGCAAACTGCATCGATTCACCCAGGCAGGCATTGAAGGCGCGATACCCCAAGGCGGCCAGCCGCTCCAGGCAGCGCTGCGCGACATCACGCTGGATGGTGGTGAATTCGAACGACAACGCCCGCGGCGCAAACGACAACCCGCCCAGCGCCTCGGCCTCGAAACCCTCCACATCGATCTTGACGAAATCCGGACGGCCATGCGCCGCGGCCAAGGCATCCAACGTCGTCACCGGGCATTCCAGCCGCTGCTCCCAGGCCTCGCCCTCCCACCCCGGCGCCCCATCGGTCGCGGCGATAAAGGCCGGGCTGGCCGTGGAAATGGTCGGATTGCGCCGGTTGATCCACAATTCGCCAACCCCCAACGCGGCACCAACCAACACCGCCTCGCGCACCACCCCGCCATCCCCGCCAAACAACCGCCGCAACAGCCGCTGCAACGCCGGCTGCGGCTCCACCGCCACCACCCGCGCGCCCAGCCGGCGGAAACACGCCGTGCGGTCGCCAGCATGGGCGCCAACATCGAAAGCCAGCTCCCCCGCCCCGACAAACCGCCGATAGAAGCCGTCCAGCACTGCCCCACGCCCCGGCGCGTGATAAATGCGCAGCGATCGCCCAACCGCCCGCGCGTCGGGCGCCAGGGTCGCGGATGTTGGCATCAAGCCGCGATCCGCACGCCCGATTGCGGCTGCACCACCCCGCCCCGCACCGCCCCCGCAGCCGTCGCGCCCCACAAACTCTCGAACCCGTCCGGCAGCCGCCGGCTGTTCGGCATCGACAGCCACAACCGCAGCAGCAACCGGTCCCGCCCCGACGGCGCATCATCGGCATAGGCGGTCCGCCCATGATAAATCAGGTGGTTGTTCAACAACTGAATGTCGCCCGCCTCGAACGCCGAGTGCAAACACTGCTCCTCCGCCACCGCCGCCAGCATGTCCAACGCCTCGTTCTGCGCCGCACTCAGCTTCGGCACCCCCGCCACTTCCTGCGCCTGCTCGACATAGGTACGCGAATACTGGCTGGTAATCTGACCCTCCGCGAAGCCGAACACCGGCATCGCGAACACATTGCCGCCCGCCATCCCATCCTCGTCCACCGGCCGCGAGCGCCAGTAATCCTGGCACAACAGCTCCAGCAAATCCGGCCGCCGCGCCAACATCGTATCGTGAATCGCCGCAATCGACGCCAGCTTCGATACCCCGCCCTCCATCGCATTGCGCAGACACAACAGCGCGATCACATCGCACCGGTCGGTGTGCCAACGCAGCGGCCCGGTCGACCGCGACCGCGCCCGCGCCGAAGCCACCCGCCCATCCTCGGTCGGATCAAACGACTTTTCGACAATCTTGGTCTCGTCGCGCACCTCGCCCATCGCCTCGCCGCGCGCATTCTGGAACAGCGCCGTGCCTAGATGCCGCCCAATCCCCCAGAAAATCCGCCTGAGATCATCGGTCGAATACCGCCCCACCGGCAACCCGCGCAGCCGCACCGCCCCGCGCCCGCTCTCCAACTCCTTGGACACGTCGCCCAACAACGAAGCCGCGCGATCCAGCGGAAACACCTCGCGCCCAAACCCGATCACCCCACCGCCCAGCCGCTTCACCTGCGCCAGCGCCGCGTCGATCTCCGCCAAATGCCCGTCATCAAAGCGCCGCACCCAATCCCCGCTGGCGGCAAGCTCGGCACCGGTCCAGGCACTGGGCCCGGCAATGGCGGCGCGGTTCATGGCAAAACTCCTTGGCGTGGACATCCCCGCAGAGCGGACCGCAGCCCGCCGGCAGTGTCAAGCATCAAGAAGATTCTTCTTTTTGTGAACAAAAAGAAGCAAAAAAACTTCACCCATTGGCTCTTCGGACCACCATCCGCGGCGAAACGAAGCGCCCCGCCTATCACCGCCGCGCCGCCAGCAAACGAATAAAGTTTTTTTGCTTCTTTTTGTTCACAAAAAGAAGTTTCTTCCTGCCACTTGCCTGCCTACATCGTCCGCCCGTGGCAGTGCTTGAACTTCTTCCCGCTCCCGCACGGACACGCTGCATTGCGCGCCGTGCCGCCCCAGGTCGAGGGATCATCGGGGTCCACGGCCGTCGCCCGCAACGGCCCCGCGGTGATCCGCGTCGGCATATTCTCCACCCCGGACTCATATCCATCCATCGGCGCATCCGGCGAAGGGTGGCTCTCCTGATAGGTCTGGTACACCGGCGGCTCCGGCTCCTGCGGCGTCAGATCCACCCGCGACAGGAAGCTCGTCACCTGCTCCTTCAACTCGTCCAGCATCGCATTGAACAGCGTGAACGCCTCGGACTTATACTCGTTCAGCGGATCGCGCTGCCCATAAGCACGCAGCCCAATCCCCTGCCGCAGATGATCCAGCGCCAGCAGATGCTCTTTCCACACCCGGTCCAGCAACTGCAACAGCAGCGACTTCTCGACGAAGCGCATCGTCTCCGGCCCGAAATTCGCCGCCTTCGCCGCCATCAGCTCGTTGGCCGCCCGCTCGATCCGCTCGCGGATCCCGCCCTCGTCGATCCCCTCCTCGCGCGCCCACTCGACAACCGGCAGGTCCAGCCCAAACACCCGCTGCACATCCTCGGCCAGCTCTGCCGACTGCCACTGTTCGGCGTAGGCGCGCTCGGGAATCCGCAGCGCCACCATCCCGGCAATCACCTCGGCCCGCATATCGGTGACCGTCTCGATCACATCCTCCGCCCGCATGAACTCCCGGCGCTGGGCATAGACCTCCTTGCGCTGATTGTTCATCACGTCGTCATAGCGCAGCACGTTCTTGCGGGTGTCGAAGTTGCGCGCCTCGACCTTCTTCTGCGCCTTCTCCAGCGCCTTGTTGATCCACGGATGAACGATCGCCTCGCCATCCTTCAGCCCCAGCTTCTGCAACATCCCGCCCATCCGGTCGCTGCCGAAGATGCGCATCAGATCGTCTTCCAGCGACAGGAAGAACCGGCTGCCACCGGGATCGCCCTGCCGCCCCGACCGCCCGCGCAGCTGGTTGTCGATGCGCCGGCTCTCGTGCCGCTCGGTGCCAATGACGAGCAATCCACCCGCCGCCTTCACCACATCATGGTTGGCCGCCACCTCGGCCCGGATCGCCGCCGCGCGGGCCTCGCGCGCCGCCTCGTCGGCGATATCCGCCAGTTCGAGCTTGATCCGCATCTCGACATTGCCGCCGAGTTTAATGTCCGTCCCGCGCCCGGCCATGTTGGTCGCAATGGTGATCGCCCCAGGCGCCCCGGCCTGGCTGATGATCAGCGCCTCCTGCTCATGGAACCGCGCGTTCAGCACCTGGTGCGGCACCTTCTTCCCGGTCAACAGCGCCGAAAGCTGCTCGCTCTTCTCGATGCTGACCGTGCCCACCAGCACCGGCTGCCCCAACAACCGCGACTCCTCGATCAGCTTGGCCACCGCCTCATATTTCTCCGCCGCCGAGCGATACACCTCGTCGTCGTTATCCCTACGCAAGACCAGCACATTGGTCGGGATATCAATGACATCGAGCTTATAGATCTCCGCCAGCTCGTCCGCCTCGGTCAGCGCCGTTCCCGTCATGCCCGACAGCTTCGGATAAAGCCGGAAATAGTTTTGGAAGGTAATCGAGGCCAGCGTCTGGTTCTCCGCCTGGATGGTGACGAACTCCTTGGCCTCCAGCGCCTGGTGCAGCCCCTCCGAATAGCGCCGCCCCTCCATCATCCGCCCGGTGAACTCGTCGATGATCACCACCTTGTCCTGCCGCACGATGTAGTCGACATCGCGGGTGAACAGCACATGCGCCCGCAACGATTGCTGGGCGTGATGCAGCACCGACACGTTGAACGTGTCGTACAGATTGCCCTCGCTGATGATCCCCGCCTGGCGCAGCATCTCCTCCAGCGCCTCGCTGCCAGCCTCGGTCATGTTGGCGGTGCGAAACTTCTCATCCTTCTCGTACTGCGACGCGTCCTTGACGAACTCCGCCATCACCGCATTGACGCTGCGATACAAATCGGAAGAATCCTCCGCCGGCCCCGAAATGATCAACGGCGTCCGAGCCTCGTCGATCAGGATCGAATCCACCTCATCGACGATCGCATACGAGAAATCGCGCTGGACCATGTCCTCCAGCCGGTACTTCATATTGTCGCGCAGATAATCGAAGCCGAACTCGTTGTTGGTGCCATAGGTGATGTCGGCGCCATACGCCGCCCGCCGCTGGTCCTCGCCAATCCCGTGCACGATCACGCCAACGGTCAGTCCGAGGAACGTATAAAGCGTCCCCATCCACTCCGCGTCGCGCGCCGCGAGATAGTCGTTCACCGTCACCACATGCACGCCGCCACCGGTCAGCGCGTTCAGATACACCGGCAGCGTCGCCACCAGCGTCTTGCCCTCGCCGGTCTTCATCTCGGCGATCTTGCCATCATGCAAAACCATGCCGCCGATCAACTGCACGTCGAAATGCCGCATCCCCAGCGCCCGCCGGCTGCCCTCGCGCACCACTGCGAACGCCTCCGGCAACAACTCGTCCAACTTGGCCCCCGCCGCCAGCCGCGCGCGAAACCCCGCCGTCTTGGCGGCGAGCGCCTCATCCGACAGCGCCTGCATCGCAGGCTCCAGGGCATTGATCTCCGGCACCCGACGCTGATACGCCTTCAGCGACCGGTCGTTGGCGTTGCCGAAAATGGCACGGGCAATGGCGGCAAACATGAATACCCTTCCGGGACAAGCATCATCAGCCGCCCGACGCATGCCGGACAGCCAAGCCCGTGAGATAGGACCGAGGCCGCCCGGGGTCAACGACCGCCCGGACTCACAACCCCGACTCACAACCCCGCCATGCCCCCCGCGAAGGCCTCGCTTGTCCCGATTCCCCGCCTCCGTCATGATCCCGGTCCTCCCTCAAGGATTCCCGCCCATGAAGCAGCTCGGCGCCCTCCTGCTGGCAGCCAGTCTTGTCGCCGGCGCCCCCGCCGCGGCCCAAACCTCAGCCCCGGCCACGGCGCCCGCACCTGACCCGGTGATCGCCCGCGTCAACACCACCGAAATCCGCGCCAGCGACCTCGCCGAAGCCGCCCAGTCCCTGCCCGCCGAAATGCGCGGCATGCCGCCCGCCATGCTCTTCCCGATGCTCCTCGATCAGCTCGTCGACCGCGCGGCCATCATCGACCTCGCCCGCCGCCGCGGCCTCGACCGCGAACCCCTCGTCGCCCGCCAAATGGCCCGCGCCCAGGACCAGGCCCTGCAAACCGCCCTGATCAGCCGCGACGTCGGCCCCCTGGTCGGCGAAACCGAACTGCGCGCCCGCTACGACCGCGAAATCGCCGGCAAACCCGGCGAGGAAGAAGTCCACGCCCGCCACATCCTCCTGCCCAACGAAGCCGACGCCAAAACCGTCATCGCCGAACTCAAGAAAGGCGGCGACTTCGCCACCATCGCCAAATCCCGCAGCGCCGACAAAGCCTCCGGCGACGGCGACCTCGGCTTCTTCAAGAAAGCCGACATGGTCCCCGAATTCGCCGCCGCCGCCTTCGCCCTCAAAACCGGCCAAATCACCGACACCCCGGTCAAATCCCAGTTCGGCTGGCACGTCATCCGCCTCGAAGCCCGCCGAACCGCCCCCCCGCCGCCCTTCGAAGAAGCCTTCGAAGCCCTGCGCACCAAAACCATCCAGGAAGGCGTCGAAAAAGTCCTGCAAGAAGCCCGAACCGGCCTCATCATCGAAAAATTCAACATCGACGGAACCCCCCGCCGAGCCACCGACGACGCCCAGCCGCCCCCGGCACCGGCCCGGCGGTAAGGCAAGGCCAAGGGCTTTGCCCCTGGACCCCACCAGGGTCCGAGACCCTGGACCTCAACCATGAAGCGCCTTCGGCCAAGGGGGGCATCGGGGCCTTGATAAAGGCCTCGATGCCCCCCTTGGCCGAAGGCGCTGCTGTCTGAATAATTATCTGGCCACGGATGCGGGATTAAGCGAGCCCATGCGGGATATGCCGGGATGGCGCCGCCGGCCTCGAAGCGCATTGTAAGTCGGCTCTAATCGAAGCAAAAGGGACGCCTTAGGCGCCCCTGATGCCAGCCTCAGAGCACCATCGCGGTCACGATCAAATCGGCGCTGCCGTGCCAGACATTGGCGGCGCCGCCCGCATCGCGGTCCGCTACCACGATCTGGCGCGCCACGCTTTCCAGCGACGGCGGTACCACCAGGTGCGTTGGCGTGATGTTGAGCACCTTGCCGCTGTCGGACTTGAACCCCATCATCGCCGCGCGCGCGGTGGCGTAGGCGGCAACATCCAGCGTCTGCTTGCTGCCATAGGCAAGCTGCCACAGGCCGAAGCCGGCATTGCCCCGAGCGCGCACGCCGTAGATGTATTCGCCTCGGGAAAAGACGTTCTCATCCTGCTCCCGGTCCAGAGGGGTCAGCCGATACGGAAGCCGCTCCTGAAACACCATCGGCTTGAGGGGTTGCGAGCAGTCCAGCAGGAACCATGGCGTGCCAGACCCGCCGCCGCTGTTGCTCACGGATACCGGGGCCGCGCCACCCATGCCGCCCACAGGATGGTCGGTGTCGAAGAAGTACTGGTTATCGTAGCAGGTGCGGGTGAAGCCATCCTTGAGCACCCCCAACACCAGTTCGTCGGGATGCTGCGCCGCGTCGCGGCCCATCTTCTCGAACATGGGGGCATAGACGCCATACTGGTCATCTTCGATGTCCGTGCGTCGGACCGAAACGGTGGCCTCGAACTCCTTGTTGCGGAGAACAAAACCTTCGATGGAAAGCTGGTGAATGATGCGGTCGCCGACCCATTCGCGCAGCGCGGGCATGGCACTGAGCCAGCCGTATTGGTTCTCGCGCGTGGTGCTGGGCACCACCATGGCAAGCTTCTTGTGGAAGCTCGGCGTGGCAGTCATCGCCTTGTTGAAGGTGGCGTTGTAGCCCGTGAACAGGCTGGTGAGGTTTTCGGCGTTCGGCGTCATCGGTCTATGCTCCGTATTTCGCGATGTCTGCGGCGCTCAGGCCGAGGTTCTTGGCCACTTCATCCACCGGACCGGGCCGTTTGTCGGGTTCGTCCCATCGCTTTCCCGGCACGGCCGGGGCCGCGAGCGAGCCGAGGAAGGTGTTGATCGAAGGACCAACGCCCTTCACGAAGCCGCCAAAGGCATTGGCATTGGCCATGCACAGCGACACGCCCCATTCCCGCATCCATGGCATCAGCCGCCGATCGCGGATCGCGCCCTCAACGGCCTGTTCGGCGGCATTCTGCGACAGGCCGAGATTGGCCTTGTTGGCGTCGGCCACAGCGCGTTGGAACAGTCCGATTGGCACGAAGCGCGCGGGGTCCGGCGTGTTCTTCGCCGTGGCCAGCTCGCGCACTGCCGCGACCACGGCTTCCGCCTCGGCGTCAACCGGGAGGGCCAGCAGTTCGCGGAGTGCAGTCAGAAGGGCTTCAAGGTCCATGGGGGTGCCTGCGGAGTTGAGGGCGGTCAGTTGCGAAAGGTTCGGGTTGTTGGTGAGGGCCGCGCGCAGCAGCGCCACCACCTTGCGATCCGGCCCGTGGACGATCACGGGGGAGATGAAGCGGTATTCCCGCGCGGCGATGCGATCGCGGGCGCGAGGGGTCCATTCGACCTGGCCCCAGATGCCATCGGCGCGCGCCTCAAGGGCGACGATCCAGCCGGCCGCAGGTGCTTCGCCCGCGTTCGCGGCCGTCCGGTCAATGGCGTGGTCATAATCGAGCGGCAAGTTTCCGCCAGGCGCCTGGCGCAGCGATGCGGCAATGATGCGGTCGGGCTGTTCCACCACGAAGGCGCGCCCGTCACGCCCATTGAACGCGCCGGAGGGCAGTAGATGGACCCATGCCGGCACATTGCCGCTGGCGCCTTCCTGTGCCGTCCCCAGGGGCATAGGAGGGCCTTGGCGGGTCTCCCGCTGCGGCGTCACGACGCTATGCCCGCTGCGGAGTTTGCGCCCGAGGTAAGGCGCATGGCACGCCGCAGGACATAGACGGTGTTTTCCGTCATTTTCAGCCGCCGGGCGATCTGCGCGGCGCTTTCGCGGCGCAGGGTGTAGACCTTCACCAGCCAAGCATGCGCGAGGGGAACTTGGAGGCAGTCACCGCCCATTGCCGCCCCCAAAGCGCGGGCCGCTTCGGGTCCAAGCTCGCGGGAAAAGCGGGATCGCTCGGTCGGTTTGCGGGGCACGTAGACCCTGCAACCGCCATGCAATTCGATCAGCCGCAGGGTCGCGGCCGTTCCAATCAGGTTGGCGATGGGCGCAAGTTCGACGGGCGGTGGAGGCGTCTCCATGCACCCCATTGTGCCGATGGGGGCGCTGCAACGGCCACGCCCTCAGTTGAGGGGTGACCGTGCGCGACGCCGGAACCGTGCTCCACTCACGAAACCTCGTCAGCCCCAACCATGGCAGGATGAACGACGCACGATGCATCCTATCGCCAGAGGGGGCGATGCGCGGTCAAGATCGCTGATTCTGGTTCGTCGCACGTAGAAGCACCGACACGTGGCGATACAGGGTGGAGCGGCGGGGGACACGATGCACCGGAAACTGCCGGCGCAGCTCGGTCATGATCGCCGCGACGTGGACGCGCCCGGCAAGGTCGCGGATCATGCCGGCAACTTCTGCGTCCCGTTGGAGGCGGTTGCGTAGCGCGTGCGCGGCGGCGCGCGACAACCACCAGGTCCGGATGGCATCGGCATCCGGGGTGCCTGCCGCGCCGAAGCGGGCGCGACAGGCGTCGGCAAGCTGCGAGTAGCCCCAGGAGGGCGGCAGCCCTTCAATGAAAGCCGCGACCTCCTGGGGGATGGCGTCAGGCTGTGGCATGCATGCCCTGCGGTGCCTGCCGGCGTGCGACCATGCCTTTGAGCACGGCCACCACCTTCGGCGCCTGTTCGGCCGTCACGAACCGCAAGGCGGAAACGCCCCACGTCCGTTCCAGCCATTTGCCCAGCGTGGCATCCGTGCCCTCGCCATGGGTGTATTCCTGCCACAGGCGGCGGATTGCTGCGACATGGCCGGAACCGGCCATGCCGGGGCGCCGGCCGAAGTTGCGGGCCGCGCTGTCACTCTGGAAACCCATTGCGGCGAACACGTCCATCAGTTGCCGGAAGCCATCATCATCCAGCCGCGTGGCGCTATCGACGCCAGCAACCCGCAGCAGAATGGCCCGATAGTCGGCTTCATCAAGTCCTAGCCGGCGCCGGGCAACATGCACCAACGCCACCTTGTTCGGGGCTATGCCCTCAGGTTTCCGGCGAGGCATCGAACCACTCCCCAACCTGTGCAGCGAACACCTTCTGCGCAGCGATCAACGCGCCGAGCCGGCCCACCATGGCAAGCGCCTCGGGTGGCAGCCCGGATGGCGCGTCAATGACAACCTGTTCCGCCACGTCCAGAAGGTGAACCAGGTTCAGCGCCGCCATAGACGCGGCGTGCCGCGCGGCATCCCACGCGAGCACGTCAACCGGCAACGGGGTGACAGGGCTGGCGGCGTTCACGACGCCACCCCCTGGCCCTGCACGGCCACACGAAGGCCGACCAGCGACAAGGGATTGCCCAGTCCCGCAATGCGTTCCGCCATCGGGAGCACGCGTGCGACGTTGTGCAGCCCTCCGCGCCCGGAACCAACGCGTGCCAACAGTTCCAGAGCCTGCTTGCCGGGAAGTTCATAGTGCGCTGCGATTGTCTCGAAGTCCTCGTTCGAAAGGTCCTCGATATCCGCCATGTAGAGGCGTCCGCGCAGCGGGGCGAAGTGCTTGGATCGCCCCCCCACCTTACCATTGATCTTGGCCGCAAGTTCGGGCGTGCCCACCATGACGATGCCGCGCGCCCGGTTTTTGCCGCGCAAGTCGTCGGCAATGTTTCGCAGCCCATCAATCAGGGCTTCGGACATGAACTGCGCCTCGTCCAGCACAAGCACGCCGCCGCGCTGCCACGACGAGAGCATGTGGTTGACGAGATCGTCATAGACGCCAGCGCAACCCAGGTGCGGTTGCGCATGGGCGCCGATCGCGTTGGCGATGCGCAGAAGGCCGGGAAGCAACCCATCATGTGCGCGAGTCATCATCACGTAGTGGGCTTCGATATCGGCGCCCGCCAGCGCGGCCACGGTGGCGCTTGCCGCAGTCGTCTTGCCGGTGCCGCTCGGGCCGGTGATTAGGCCCATCTGCCCCGTCTTGCGGCAGATTTCCACGCCCTCGGCGATCGCCACCGCGCTGCGGATCGGCCATATATCGGCAGGAACGCGGGCATTGTTGCCCGCTGAAGTGGCAGTATTGTGCGAAGTGTCGGTCATTGGGGTGATGTCCCTTGATCGATGCCGGGGAAACGCCCCCGGCTGCGAAGGGCGGGAGGGCGCGTCAACGCCCTCCCGTCCGATTTCGTTTGGCGGTCATCCTGCACGACGCAGTGCCTCCACGATGGTGCGGCGGCTTTCCGCCACTTCATCGTTGCGGCGCTGCTTTTCGGCCGCGCGCTGTGGCATTGGCGCGACGGTGCCGCCGGCCTTGGCAGCCTCGTGAAACACTGGATTGACCGAAGCCCTTGCGATGGGCGCCGGCACCACTGGCGGCGGCAGTGCCGTCACGGCGGTATGTCGCGCGGAAGCTGGGTCGATCTTGGTCGCACCGTGCGCTGTGGCTGCGGCAGCCTGCGCAGCCGCCCGCCGCATGCTGTCGTGTTTGCGCACGCCGGCCACGTCGCGCATGCCAATCGCGACGATCTCCCGCGCTACAATCCAGCGATCGTTCTTGTCATTCAGCACTATCGCGCACGATGCATCAAGAATGGGCAGCCGCACGCGGACTTTCTCGCCGACCATGGGCACAAGTTCGGGGGCTGTCATCACCCGGTTGTTGATGTTTAGCTCGCCACCCGGCTGCACTGTGCGCCAAATCGGTGTGCCGCCGAAGATGAAAGCGAACTGCGCCGGATCAAGCACGAGCGCGCCCCATGGCCGGGAAGTATTGTTGACACATTCGGCAAATTTCTCGTTGGGAGACAGCCCTTTGCAATGCCCCTTCTGTTGAGGTTTTGCATTGTAGAATGCAAACATATCGGCAAACTTCGCCAGGATTTCCTCTTCTTCTCCCCGCAGTGGAACTGGCGCGCGCCCTTGGTTATGCGTTTTCTTCGCCATGCGTTCGCCGCCGATGAAACCCTGATAAACCGGCTCGATCGAACGGGTGAAAGTGGAGAACGTGCCTTCGATCACCTTGGACTGCGGGTTGTAAGGGCGGCTGGTGACATCGCCATACTTGACGTTGAGCACGCCGGCTGCCGCATCGTCGCCATGAACCCTGCGGACCAAGTCCACAAGGGGGGCAAGATCGCTCTCTGCAAGGCCAATCTTGAACTCGCTGCCGTTGTCGAGATACAGGCCGCGCCATAATCCCCATGAAGGATCGGCGGCAAGATCGCGCATCGCGGACAAGACATGCTCGCGGCGGATACTTTCGCCCTTCGGCAACAGGAAAGGACGGGCAAAAACTCTATTGGTCGCAAGGTCCTGAAAAGCAACGATCTTGGCCGTTGCAGGGCTCCCATCCGGCCGCTCATACAGTATATCCGAGTGTCGTACATCCACCGCAACAAGGTCCATCGGCCGCAGGTCGTTCCGATGACGGCGCACGCGCTGCACATGATGCGATGCCCAACGCGCGGCGTCGGTTCGCTTGATGTGCGCGATGCGCGCTCGGCGTCGCGACTTCTCTCCGGCGTAGTGCAGTGGCATCAGGCACAGCCGCGCCATTTCCGCCTCTGGGAGCACGAGGCGGGCACTGTCCAACAGGGCGCGGCACCGGACTGTCATACTGAACCGGATGTTTGCTGCGCTTGTCTCGCCATTGGCCCACAGGCCGCGCACGTCGGCGTCAAGGCTCGCCGCAATCTCGCGCTGGTGCGCCTCGGAAATGCCTGCATCAGACAGGGCCTTGTCCCACTCCCGCCACGCGATGACGCGGGAGCGGCCCCGATCAGCACGCGGCGTGCGGCGGATCAGCGGCACGGCGCCCGCCCGCTCATACGTCGCCACCCAGGCCCGCAACGTGCGCTCCGCGATCGGCGCACCCGCCCGCTTGCCGCTCCGGCAGAACTCAGACTGCGCCACGTCGCGCAGCTCCGCCGCGCGTTCATCGCTTCCGGGTTGTCCAGCCTGGACGATGCGCCGCACCAGCGACAGGCGCCAGTCGGTGCCGAGGGCGACGCGGCTGCGCGGTTCTTGCTCCGGATCGGCCGTGATGCTGGCAGCAACTTCGGACGGCAGGGATGCAATAGCTACCTCGAAGCGGGCGCCGGAGGCACCACCACGCGTGGGCACAGCCCGAACGATCAGGAGATGCCCATTCCATGGGGCGCCGTTGAACGCTCGTGCAAGAGCTTTCTGTGCAGCGCGGAGTGAAATTCCAGCGGCACATGCAAAGGCTTCGGCGGCGCACCAAGGTGCATGGGCCAATGCCGAATCTCGCAATTTGCCGATGGTGGGACTTGAAGGCATTTCGGCAATCTGGCATTATGGTGGGCACTGGTCAACATACAGGATAGCAAAATGATTAAATTCAACGGCGCGTCGGAGGGCGGCCTTGCTGCCGAGGTCGCCAACCGCCTGCGCTTGCTCCGCGAGGCGTCCGGTCTCTCTCAGGTGGACTTCGCCGATGCGCTCGGTGTCTCCAGGGGGCATGTCTCCAACATCGAGAGTGGCAAGGCGGAACCCTCTCTTTCCCTGTTGTGGGAGATTGAACGGACGTTCCCCCACATTGCCGGTTCAAGCATGGGCGCGGTTCTCTTCGGTGAGGCCGCGCTTCGCGGGGAGTTCTCGAATCGCGATGCGGTGCACAAGGCGGGGACCGTCGATATGCGGGCGCTGACCTGCGCGGTTAAGCGGGCGGATGAAATGGAGAGGCAGCAGGGGCATCCGGCGCTGCCTCACATCAAGGCGCATCTCATTCGCGACTTTATGGTTGCGTATGTCGCGCGGTACCAGCAACTGAAGTTGTCCGGCGCCGGCACGCCGGCTGAGTGGCACGCCGAAGCCGCAGCCGAGGTTGACTCAGCGGGGCGCTTCCCGGCCGAGTAGCCTCTCACATCCACTGCGACGACAAAGGCTCCGCCGCATCAGATGCGGCGGGGCCTTTCCTTTCTAGGGCTCGCCAGCCGGCTCGCTAGTTGGTTCGCCAATCGGTTCGTCAATCGCGTCTCAGAGGCATCTTTCGGGCATCTGAGACGCGAATGAGCGGTAGCCACCGCTCAAAATATCAACGGGTTAGCGCGAGCCAGCGCCGCAACAGGTTCCGCAATCGGTTCGCCAATACCGGAACCGCCAGAAATCCAAAATTCCATCTAAATTCAAACCGTTAGCACGCTGCGTGGCAGGTTAATTCTCAAACTCGTGGCAGAATAATTTTTCGGACCCCAGCGCTTAACGAATGGGGGTCTGGGGCCTCAGGCCCCAGCGGGTCGAGGGCAGAGCCCTCGCCTTCACTTTCCTTGCCTTCCTGCTAGAACCACTGCCGAAACGCCCCGTGGGAGAGAACCGAACCATGGCCACCGCCATTTCGCCGCTTGCCTTGCCGTTGCCCGTCCTGCCGCCGATCGCCGGCGTTCGCCTGGGCGCCGCCGTCGCCGGCATCCGCTACACCACCGGCCGCACCGACCTGGTCATGGCCGAGATGGACGCTGGCACCTCCGTCGCCGGCGTCTTCACCACCAACAAATGCCCCGGCGCCCCGATCGACTGGTGCCGCGAGGCCATGAAGGGTGGCAAAGCCCGCGCGGTCGTCATCAACGCCGGCAACGCCAACGTCTTCACCGGCAAAGCCGGCGTCGAGACCGTCAAGGCCAGCGCCGCCGCCGCCGCCAAGCTGGTCGGCTGCCCGGCAAAACAGGTCTTCCTTTCCTCCACCGGCGTCATCGGCGAAGTCTTGCCCCACGCCCGCCTCACCGCCGCCCTGCCCAAGCTGCACGAAAGCCTCTCCCCCGAGGGCTGGGAAGCCGCCGCCCGCGGTATCATGACCACCGACACCTTCCCCAAGGGCAGCACCCGCACCGCCACCATCAACGGCGTCGAAGTCCGCATCAACGGCATCGCCAAGGGCAGCGGCATGATCGCGCCGGACATGGCCACCATGCTCTGCTTCATCTTCACCGACGCCAAGATCCCCGCCGACCTCCTGCAAGACATGCTCAGCAAGGGCGTCGGCCCCAGCTTCAACTGCACCACGGTCGACAGCGACACCTCCACCTCCGACACCGTGATGCTCTTCGCCACCGGCGCCACCAAGCACCCCAAGGCCGACTCGGCCAAACAGCTGAAAGACTTCCAGCGCGCCCTCAATGAAGTCCTCCTCGACCTCGCCCTCCTCGTCACCCGCGACGGCGAAGGCGCGCAAAAACTCATCAAGATCGACGTCACCGGCGCCGTCACCGCCAAATCCGCCAAGCGCATCGCCATGACCATCGCCAACTCCCCCCTGGTGAAAACCGCCATCGCCGGCGAGGACGCCAACTGGGGCCGCATCGTCATGGCCGTCGGCAAGGCCGGCGAACCCGCCGACCGCGACAAGCTGAGCATCGGCGTCGGCGGCACCTGGATGGCCCGCGACGGCGCCGTCATCCCCGGCTATGACGAAACCCCCGTCGTCGCCCACATGAAAGGCCTCGAAGTCGACATCGCCGTCGACATCGGCCTCGGAAAAGGCAAAGCCACCGTCTGGACCTGCGACCTCACCCACGGCTACATCGACATCAACGGCAGCTACCGGAGCTAACCCCCTGCCCCTCATCATCCGCCCCGCCGAACCGCGCGACCGCACCGCCCTGGACGAACAGGAGCAAGGCCTCAACCTGTTCGAAAACGCCCTGGTCGGCGACCGCCAGCTCACCCGCGCCGGCGCCATCGCCGCCATGGACCGCCTGATCGAACGCGCCCGCGACACCGGCGGCACCGTCCTCGTCGCCGAACTGGACGGCGCCGTCGTCGCCCACCTCGTCCTCACCTACGAACGCATGGGCCCCTTCGTCCGCGACGAAAAGCGCGACCACGCCCACGTCGCCGACCTCTACGTCCGCGCTGCCCTCCGCGGCCAAGGCATCGGCACCGCCCTGATGGCCGAAGCCGAACGCCTGGCCATCGCCCGCGGCCTAAAACAAATCACCCTCGGCGTCGTCCACGGCAACACCGGCGCCGAACGCGCCTACCGCCGCCAAGGCTACCGCGACTACGCCCTGGAAATGATAAAAGACCTTAACGGATAAAAGTTTTTGCTTCTTTTTTCAAAAAGAAGCGCTTTCTTTTTTGAAAAAAGAAACAAAAAACTTCCATCCGCTTGACACTCATCCCACCCCCCGCCACCCTGAGTCCCAGGGGAACAACCGCGATCGCCCCGTGAGGCTCAGGCCGAAATATCGCGTCCACCCTCCCAGCAATGGAGCGGACGCCATGCCATCCCTCGACACCATCACCATCCCCCAACTCACCCGCCTCATCGGCACCCCCGACGCCCCCGTCATCCTCGACGTGCGCATCCCCGACGACCACGCCCTCGACCCCCGCCTCCTCCCCGCCAGCACCCGCCAAGACTTCCGCACCGTCGCCGACTGGGCCCCCGCCTACGCCGGCCAGACCGTCGCCGTCGTCTGCCAACGCGGCCTAAAACTCAGCCAAGGTGTCGCCGCCTGGCTCCGCCACGCCGGTGCCCGCGCCGAATCCCTCGAAGGCGGCTTCGAAGCCTGGGCCACCGCCCGCGCCCCCCTCCTCCGCCCCGACCACATCCCCCCCCGCAACGCCCAAAACCAGACCGTCTGGGTCACCCGCCTGCGCCCCAAGATCGACCGCATCGCCTGCCCCTGGCTGATCCGCCGCTTCATCGACCCCACCGCCGTCTTCCTCTTCGTCGCCCCCGCCGAAGTCGCCGATGTCGCCGACCGCTTCGCCGCCACCCCCTTCGACATCGAAGACACCTTCTGGTCCCACCGCAGCCAAACCTGCACCTTCGACACCATGCTCGACGAATTCGCCCTGCACACCGAAGCCCTGGACCGCCTCGCCCAGATCATCCGCGGCGCCGACACCGACAACCTCACCGCCACCCCCCAATCCGCCGGCCTCCTCGCCGCCTCCCTCGGCCTCTCCCGCATGCACCGCGACGACCTCGCCCAGCTCAACGCCGCCATGCCCCTCTACGACGCCTTCTACCGCTGGTCCCGCGACGCCACCGGCGAAACCCACAACTGGCCGAGCGCCCGCCCATGACCCAAACCCGCCTCCCCACCTTCGCCGAAGCCCTGCGCGTCTGGCTCCGCATCGGCTGCCTCTCCTTCGGCGGCCCCGCCGGCCAGATCGCCCTGCTCCACCGCGAAGTCGTCGACACCAGGAACTGGGTCAGCGACCGCCGCTTCCTCCACGCCCTGAACTTCTGCACCCTCCTCCCCGGCCCCGAAGCCCAACAGCTCGCAACCTATCTCGGCTGGCTCATGCACGGCCCGCGCGGAGGCCTCGCCGCCGGCCTGCTCTTCATCCTCCCCGGCGCGCTCGTCATGCTCGCCCTCTCCTTGATTTACGTCCTGTTCGGCGCCGTCCCCCTCATCGCCGCCCTGTTCTTCGGCCTCAAATGCGCCGTTCTCGTCCTCGTCGTCGAAGCCCTCCTGCGCGTCGGCCGCCGCGCCCTCAAAACCCGCCTCCCCTGGACCCTCGCCGCCGCCGCCTTCATCGCCCTGTTCTTCTTCGGCACCCCCTTCCCCATCGTGGTCCTCGCCGCCGCCCTCATCGGCTACACCCTGCCCACCCACTTCGCCCCCCCCAGCCACGGCACCGCCAAACCCGGCCCCCCCGCCGCCATCGACGCCCTCATGGACGCCGACCCAACCCACGCCCCCCGCCAGGCCAAATCCGCCCGCCGTGCCGGCCTCATCGCCCTCGCCCTCTGGCTCATCCCCCTGGCCGCAATCCTCCCCCTGGACAACACCTTCGCCGACATCGCCCTGTTCTTCTCCAAAATGGCCGTCGTCACCTTCGGCGGCGCCTACGCCGTCCTGGCCTACGTCGCCCAGGACGCCGTCGAGCACTACAATTGGCTCACCGCCCCCGAAATGCTCACCGGCCTGGGCCTGGCCGAAACCACCCCCGGCCCCCTCATCCTGGTCCTCCAGTTCGTCGGCTTCCTCGCCGGCCACCGCGCCCCCGGAACCCTCACCGGAATCCCCGGCGGCATCGCCGGCTCGGCCATCACCCTGTGGATGACCTTCACCCCCTGCTTCGCCTTCGTCTTCCTCGGCGCCCCCCTCATCGAACGCCTCCAATCCAACCGAGCCCTCGCCGCCAGCCTCTCCGCCGTCACCGCCGCAATCGTCGGCGTCATCGCCAACCTCGCCCTCTGGTTCGCCACCCAAGTCCTCTTCCGCCAAACCACCCCCATCCGCGCCGCCGGACTCTCCTTCGAAGCCCCCATCTGGACCACCCTCGACCCCACCGCCCTCCTCCTGGCCATCCTCGCCGCCCTCGCCCTCTTCCCCCTCAAGCGCGGCATCCCCCAAACCCTCGCCCTCTGCGCGGCGGCCAGCCTCACCCTGCATCTCGCGTTCGGCGTCGTCTGACCAAAGCAAGGCCAGGGCGCCGCCCTGGACCCGCTGGGGCGTCGCCCCAGACCCCATCCACAAGCAAGCCAAGCCGCTGAATCTTCTCTCCCCTCGCGCTCGGGCGGGGGGAGCCGGAGGGGGGCACTTGCTTGTTCTTTCCCCCAGCCATATCCCCTAGCAATCAGCTACGTCAGTTAAAAATTGGTCGTTCTTACGAGGCCAATGAGACGACGGAAATCAGCATCGAGGCTGTCGCTCTTCCAGCGGTTCACAAAGCGACACACGACTTGCAGATTTCCGGGTTCGTAGTGGCTTGAACTGTCAATCCGATCGAGTGAGCAGCGTAGTTCTAGATCGCTGTCTTCTTCGTCAAAATGCAGTGCAATTCCGGTGATCGCACATAGACCATCTTGGTCGTCGATGAGCGAACCAACGTATTTCTCTAGTGCCGGCTTGTCGAAGGATGTTCGCTTATCCTTCAAGGTGCGCAGCACCTGCTGGCCATTCGCGCCTGCGACTGTGTTGAAGACGGTCTCTACCATGCGGAAGATGGTCTTCCGTCTAGCGTCATAGCTAGTTGCGGGGTTGCGGCCAGTTCGCGCGGCCTTTGCCTGCCATTCAGATTTGCTGTGCCAGGGCTCAAGGCCATCACCGTTGATCAGGGCGAGCGCGTATTCGGCGTTGCCAGGTGCGAGCTGCTGCAGAGTACCTTCAGTGAAGAGAAAATCGCGAGCCTTTGGATGGAGGGCCTCCCAAAGCAACTGACGTCCCTTTCGATCACGGTCTTGCCAGGGGTGAGCCTGCTTGTGGAGTTCGAAGACGCTAGGCCCATCACGCAGCGGATTGAAGGAAGGCATCAACGTGATCT
Source organism: Asaia bogorensis (assembly GCA_945869965.1). Taxonomy (GTDB): domain Bacteria; phylum Pseudomonadota; class Alphaproteobacteria; order Acetobacterales; family Acetobacteraceae; genus CAMDGX01. Next base: position 23,280 of record CAMBRC010000020.1, on the reverse strand, counting down.
CGACCGGCTCTGGTCGCGAGATTGTCCACCACAGTTTATCCTTCTCACGGTGGATCCAATGATCGCCGCTCGTTTCGGCAATAGCGACGTTCACACCGAACCAGCGTGATGCAACCGCTCGTGTAGGAATCTCCATTCGAGCCGTCTTAAGATTTGCAACCGCGAAGTCGACGAAGCCATCACGGTCACGTCGTTCCCAGAAAGGATGGACGCGCTCATTGTTGATGGTCGCAACGGTACTGCGCTCCAGACACTTCGGCCAGAGGTAGTTCGACTGCCCAAAGTTCGCGATAAAGACTCTCAACTTCAGTTACCTCTCCGCAGCCATCCTCGTCTACGCCCGTGCCAACGCCGACATCCGCGACTGCGCCACTATCGCCGCCTCCCCCGCGCCTCAAGGCCCTCGCTGCGCCAACATATACTCACGTAACACCCGGTTCAGCGTCGTCTGATAATGCCCGCCCTCCGCCCGCGCCCGCGTCTGAAACCACGCCAGCACATCGGCATCCAGCCGGATCGTCACCGGATGCTTGCGAGGACGATACAGGTCGCCCCGCACTGCCCCGCTCCAATCGGTGATCTCCGGCTGGTCAGACAGATCGATCGCCCCATCCGGCCGTTCAGCCAACCGCGCCAACCGCGCCATTTGCGCCACTGTCAGCCCGGGCGCCTCACTCGCCTTCTTCATAGCGTCGCCGCTCCTGTCGTGTTGCCTGTCGCGCACTGACGATGCGGATACACGTGTCGTCGTCCGGATCGGGATAGGCGTGCACCACCACCACAACCGCGACCGGCCCCACCAATCCCACCACAATCCAGCGCTCCTCGCCGTTCTCCACCCGATCGAACAGCGTCAGCCGCAGCGTATCCCGCCAAACCAGCAGCGCCTCGTCAAACCCGATCCCATGCTTGGCGAGGTTCCGCCGATCCTTCTCGGGGTCCCACTCAAATCGCATGGCCGGACGCTTGTAATGACAAAAATGTATTTACATACGTGGCTCGCGTCAAGGCCAGCGACGCCCACCCTGACGACGCCACCCACCCCTCACCCGTCGTGCGAAAACCCCGCCGGCGGATCGCACGCCACCGTCCCCATCTGGCCGGGCGCCGTCACCTCCAGAATCTCCATCACCTCGGACGTCGCAATCTCGTTGTGCCGCAGCCCGCCAGGGATGAACAACGAATCCCCCTCCGCCACCCGGATCGTCCGCCCATCCTCGAACTGCAAATCCACCCAGCCCTTGAGGATATAAATGAACTGCCCGTCGCACTCATGATAATGCCACCCCGTCGGCCGGCTCAGCCCCTGGCTCGCCATCATCACCTGCGCCCGCAGCTTGCCGCCGCTGGCCTCGGCCACCTCAAGGTCGCGATACTGGAAGAACTCCCGCCGCCCCTTGACCAACACCGGCGCCTTGGCCCGGGCATGGGCAATCCGCTGCGCGCTCACGGTTTCCGACGGCATGGCGATCCTCCGTTGCACGGGCGGATGAAACATCTGCGCCCGCAAATGTAAAAATTATCGCGGCATGCCTCGGATGAACGGCTACCACGACGCCATGATGATCACCGGAGCCGGCCCGCCGCAACCGGAAAACTCCACCCCACCCGCATTGAAGCGCTTGCAGCGAACGTACGACCGTTGTATAGAACGTATCATGAACATTTAGGCAGCCCCAACCCCGGCAGCCCCAACCCCGCGCGCGAAAGGACGCAACCAGCCATGATCCCCCCCATCTTCGTGCCGTCCGCGCGCGACGTCTCCGCCCGCCTGGTCGCCATCCTCGCCGCCGTCACCTCCATCATCTTCGCCCGCACCCACATCTTCGCAGCCCTCGGCCCCCCGCTGCACAACCGCATCGTGGCGGCCTCCCGCCGCCTCGCCGCCATACTCGCCCACCTCGCCGCCGGCACCTTCCGCCCCCACCCCTCCAAACCGGGCAAAAAGGGCGGCCCACCCCCGATCTACATCCCTCACCGCCGCGCCTGGCTGGTCGAAAAACTCGGCTACCACATGGCCGCCTACACCTCGCACCTCGAACACCTCCTCCGCGCCCCCGAAACCCAGACCCTCCTCGCCACCGCCCCGCCCGAAGCCCTCAAATCCCTCGGCCGCACCCTGCGTCCCATCGCCCGCCTCCTCGGCGTCGACCTCCCGCCCGAGTTCCAGCGCGCACCAAAACCCAAACCCACCAACCCCCCCACTTCTCAAACGGGGCGCGCCAAACCCGCCCCCCTCCCCAAACTCCTGCCCCTCCACCCCCAGCGCCGCCCCCGCGACTACCCCTTCCTGCGTTTCGGCCAGAAAACAAAACCCGCCTGACCCCCATCACCGCCGCGCGCCCAGTTTGTTCCATTATCGTATCAATAACCAACCCTTGCGGCGCGTGCCACATTTGGGCACTCCATAACGAATGCCGCATCCGGCCGCCCCCCATGACCCAGACACCATGACCGCTTTCCCCCCGCTCACCACCGAGCGCCTGACCCTGCGCCCCTTCGTCCCCGAGGACGCCGCCGAGCTACATCGCCTGATCAACGACTGGGAGGTCTGCCGCACCCTCGCCGCCGTCCCCTTCCCCTATTCCCGCGACCTCGCCGACGAGTGGATCACCTCCACCCACGCCTCCCTGGCCGACAACCGCGCCTACCACCTCGCCATCACCGGCCACGAAGCCGAAAAGGAAATCGTCGTCGGCGGTGCCGGCCTGCGCCTGGACCCCGCCACAAGAACTGCCCGCCTCGGCTACTGGGTCGGCCGCCGCTTCTGGGGCCACGGCGTCGCCAGTGAAGCCGCCGGCCGCCTGGCCCGCTGGGCACTCGCCAACCTCGACCTCGAACGCCTCGAAGCCACCGTCGCCACCGACAACCCCGGCTCCATCGCCGTCCTCCGCCGCATCGGTTTTCGCCATGTCGGCGAAGGCATGGAAACCTTCCAGGCCCGTGGCGGCGAACACAAAGTCCTCCGCTTCGAAGCCACCCGCGACGACCTCTTCGGCCAATCCGGCCCCGAACCCACCGAAGGCACCGAAAAACCCATCCTCCTCGTTGCCGCCTGTGCCCTCGTCGACCTCGACGGCCGCGTCCTCCTGGCCAAACGCCCCGAGGGGAAGAAAATGGCCGGCCTATGGGAATTCCCCGGCGGCAAACTCAACCCCGGCGAAACCCCGGAAGCCGCCCTGATCCGTGAACTCCGCGAAGAACTCGGCATCGACGTCACCGCCGCCTGCCTCGCCCCGCTCTTCTTCGCCTCCCACGGCTACGAACGCTTCCACCTGCTGATGCCGCTCTATGTCTGCCGCCGCTGGAAAGGCTCCCCCACCGGGCGGGAGGGCCAGGCCCTGGCCTGGGTGCACAAGGACAAGCTCTCGGAGTACAAGATGCCCGAAGCGGACCGCCCACTGGTCCCGCTGCTGCGCGATTTCCTCTAGGGGGCCCCATGTCCACACCGACCAATCCGACCGCCTGCCTCCTGGTCATCGGCAACGAGGTCCTCTCCGGCCGCACCCAGGACGCCAACATCCGCTTCCTCGCCACAGGCCTCGGCGAAATCGGCATCCCGCTCCGGGAAGTCCGGGTTATCCCCGACGTGGCCGAAACCATCATCGCCACCGTCAACGAATGCCGGGCCAAATTCGACCACGTCTTCACCACCGGCGGCATCGGCCCGACCCACGACGACATCACCAGTGAGTGCATCTCGGCGGCCTTCGGCGTCCCCTGGGAAGCCCACCCCGTCGCCTGGGCGCGGATGGAAAAAAGCTACAAACCCGGCGAATTCAACGCCGCCCGTCAACGCATGGCCACCATGCCAAGGGGCGCCAGTCTGATCGACAACGAGATCTCGGTCGCCCCCGGCTTCACCATCGGCAACGTCCACGTCATGGCCGGCGTCCCCCGGATCATGCAGTCCATGTTCCGTACCCTCGCCCCCACCCTGGCCGGCGGCCCCCCGATCGTCGCCAGGAGCGTCTACGCCCTCCGCCTTGCCGAAGGCGTCATCGCCGAGGGCCTGACCGCCATCCAGAACCGCTACCCCGGCCTCGACCTCGGCAGCTACCCGTACTACCGCCCAAGCGGCAACGGCGTCGCCATCGTCGCCAAGGGCAACAACCCCCAGGCCGCCGAAGCCGCCATCGCCGAAGTCACGAATCTGATGATCGAATGCGGCGCCACGCCAATCCAGGGCGAACCGCCGGAAGCATAAGCAACGGCGGCAACAGCACCAGCCAGGCAATCCGTGCCTGGTACCGGTCATGTGGCCGTGACAACGCCCCGCTGACCGCCGCATTGGTCAACAGGGCGGCCAGGACCAGAACCGACAACTTGCCCTCGATCCGTCCCCGGCGCCGCCACGCTATGACCAGACAGGCGCCGGCCCCGAGGACCAAAGCCACGATATGCACCGGATTGAGCGGGTCGGCGATCGCCCGAAGCCTGCTGGCCATCTGCCGCCCGGCCCGAAACCGTGCCATTTCGGCAGCCGGGAAATACGCCTCGAAGCTGCCGGTGATCGACTCCTCCAACCAGTCATTGCCCAAGGTATCGCCCAACCGCACCCGGCCAAGCTGCTCCACGGCATTGCCCATCGCGGCCTGCAGCACGGCCCACGGCTCCTGCCGCAACGTCGCCTCCACAATCTCCGATGCCTCGGCCGCCAACCCCTGCGGCCCGCCCGGGCTGGACCAGACTGGGCCCTGCCCATCCCACAGGAAAAGATCGCTATCGGCCGGAAACCGCCCCCGCCAGTCGCACATCCGCCATCCCGCATTCGGGCAGTGCAGATCCAACACCCGTTGCGCCGGCCCGTCGCTGATCAACCGGGCGAGTGCGAACACCGAACCGTACGGCGAGATGCCGAACCTGCCATGCCCGATGGCATTGCTGCCCAACAGCAACCCGAGCGCCACCACCAACGGCACCATAACGATCCGCCGGCCACCCAGAACCAACGACAAGCCGGCCACCACCGCCGCCAACGGCAGATACGCCAGGTGGCTGCCGATCGCCACGGCCGCCAATGCCACCAGCCAGATACGCTGACCACGCGACAACGCCGCCGAAAACCCCAACACGAACAGGCCCAACACCGCAACCGGCGCCAGGATGTCCGGCATCAATAGCGATGCGAACCAGGGTGCGGCGGAAACCGCGCTCAAGGCGGCGCACAAGCCAAGGTGAAACCAGGCGGACGGCGCGGCAAAAGCCCCCCGGACCAGCCATAGCAGATGCGACACCACCGCTACCTGGACCGCGAACGGCAGCCACAGCGAAAAATTCTGATGCAACAGCCGTAGTACCGGGCCGTAGACGAACGGCTTGTCCCACACCATCTGCGGCGCGCTGCCCATCACCAGGAAGGCGTGGGTGTCGCTGAACACGATCGGGTACAGGTTGACCAGTGCCGGCCAAGCCAGCAGCAAGGCGCCGATGGCGATCGCGATCGCGGCAGCCACCTAGAGGAAGCTCGCGATCTCTTCCAACGGCTTCTTGACGCCACCGGCGACCGGCACCTGACAACCCTCAGCGGGGTAGCCGACGACCAGCAGGATGCTCGGCTTCTCATGCGCGGGACGGGCACAGAGCTCGTTGAGGAAGTTCATCGGCGCCGGGGTATGGGTGAGTGTCGCCAGACCCGCCTGGTGCAGGGCGGCGATCAGGAATCCGGTGGCGATGCCCACGCTTTCTGGCACGTAGTAGTGCTTGATCTGGCTGCCGTCGGGCGCCACGCCATGGCGCTGGGCAAAGATGGTGATCAACACCGGCGCGGTTTCCAGGAACGGCTTGCTGGCATTGGTGCCCAACGGCGCCAAGGCATCGAGCCACTGCTCCGGGGCGCGGCCGCCGTGGTAGAATTCGTGCTCCTCCCGCTCGGCCAGCTGACGCAGGCGGCGCTTTCGGGCGGGGTCGGTGATGACGGCGAAATGCCATGGTTGCTGGTTGGCGCCTGACGGGGCGCGCCCGGCGGTGCGGATTGCCGCCTCCACCACCGCCATCGGCACCGGGCGGTCGGCGAAGTCGCGCACGCTACGCCGGGCGGCCATCAGGGTCAGGAAATCGCGGGCACGCGCCGCCATCCTGTCCGGCGGATGCTCGGTATACGCCAAAGCTTGCATCGCCGGCCCGTCGTCCATGCGCGTTTCCTCCCGGGCAGCATCCAGCCGCAGCCGGATGAGGAAGGCAAGAGCGATGCGGTCAGAGCGCCATTCCAGCGGAGGCGATCGCGCCGGCAGCGTCCTGACCCCGGGCGTAGTGCACCCGCAAGGCGGCCGCCACGGCGCGGATCACCGCGTTCCAGTCGCCGGGCTCCGGTTGGCGGAACAGCCGCATCGACGCGTACCAGGGCGAATCATGCCGCACGAGCTGCCACCGCCAGTCGGGCGCATAGGGGAGCATCAGCCAGACCGGCTTGCCCAAGGCGCCCGCCAGATGCGCGGTGGCGGTATCGACCGTTATCACCAGGTCGAGTGCGGCCACCAGGGATGCGGTTTCGGCGAAATCGGCCAACCTGGACGAGTAGTCGGGAATGCCCAACGGCGCCGAGACTTCGCCATGGCGCGGACCGGTCTGCAGGCCGGCCAGGCGCAGCGCCGGAATCGCGGCGGCCAGGCGGTGCAGCGGGCGCAACAGCTGGGCCGCCTCGCCCGGCGGCAGGGAGCGGTTGCGGTCGTTGCCGTGCGCGGGATTGCCGGCCCAGACCAGGCCGACGCGCAGGCCGGGCCCAATCTGGCGCCGCCATTCGGCGATGCCGGCGGGGCCGGCGGCCAGATAGCCCTCCGGTTTCGGCACGGTTGTGCTGCCCAGGTGATGCGGCAGGCTCATCTGGTCGATCCACAAATCGTGCAGCGGTAATCCGTCGATCCGCCGGGCGACCGTGATGCCCTCGATCTGTGATAGCAGCCCGACCAAGGGGCTGGCGCAAAGGACCGTGACGGCGGCGCCGGCGGCGACCAGGGACGGCAAATAGCGGGCGAACTGGATGGTGTCGCCCATGCCTTGGCCGGCATGGACCAACAGGCGCTTGCCGGCGAGTGGACCGCCATCCCATTCCGGGCCGGTCAGGGTGGCGAAATCGGCGGCGAATTTGGGATGGCGGCGGCGCCATTCGGCGTCGGCGAAGCCGCCCGGGAGGTCGCCGGCGAGCAGCCGGGCGATTGCGCGGTTCCACCAGCCCGGCGCGAAGATGGGGTCGCAGGCGATGGCGGCGTCGCCGGCGGCGATTGCTTCGGGCAGGAACCCCTCGGCGGTCAGGACGGCGGCCAGGCTGGCATGGGTGGCGGCCGTGTCGGGCTGGCGTGCGACGGCGGTGCGCAATAGCTCGACCGCAGCGGCGCCATGGCCGCAATCGGCGCGGGCATTGCCGAGTGCCAGCAGGACGCCGGCATGGCCGGGGGCCAGCACCAGGGCGTGCTCAAGTGCTGCGACCGCCTCGGCCGGGCGGTCGAGCGCGCGCAGGGCGGCGCCGCGGGCGAGCCAGGCATCGGCCTGGCCGCGATCGAGCACCATTGCCGCCTCGGCCTCGACCAGGGCCGATGTATGATGGCCAACCTCGACGAGGTTGCAGGCCAGGGCGGCACGGGCATGAGCGTCGCGCGGCGCCACCGCACAGGCGGTCCGGCACAGGCTCAGGGCGGCTTGCGTATCGCCGGCGCGCGCATGCAGATGCGCCAGGCCGAGCATCAGCCCGACATCGCGCGGCCGGTCGGCCAATACCACCCGCAACAGGGCGATGGCCTCCGGCGTGTCACCGCACTCGGCACAGGCGCGCGCCAGGGCAAGGCGGGTGTCGCCATGGCCGGGGCGCAGGAGGGCGGCTTGGCGCAATGCCGTCCGGGCCTGTGCGGCGCGGCCGGTTTCGGTCAGCAATACGCCCAGCAGGTGATGCCCCTGGGCCAGATGCGGCTGTAGTTCCAGCGCCGCGCGATAGGCCCGCTCGGCGGCGGCGTGGTCGCCCGAACGGTGTTGGGCCAGGCCCGCGGCCAAAAGGTCGATTGCGGACGCGCCGGCCGGCGTCGTGAGGGCATGGGACATCGCCCTAGCCTGCCGGGCGAAAGTAAACAGAAGGCTAAGGGAAGATACGAGCGTAAGTGAAAAAAGTTTTTTGTTTCTTTTTTTCAAAAAAGAAAGCGCTTCTTTTTGAAAAAAGAAGCAAAAACTTCTTATCCGTTTGTCGGCAGTGCGCCCCAGCGGGCGGCGGCGAGGTCGTCGGCTTCGCGGGCGTCGACCCATTCCTCGGTGCCGTCGGCGAAGCTTTCCTTTTTCCAGAATGGCGCACGGGTCTTGAGCCAGTCGATCAGGAAGGCGCTGGCTTCCAGCGCGTCCTGGCGGTGGGCGGAGGCGGCGAGGACCAGGACGATGGTCTCACCCGGCGCCATCGGGCCAACGCGGTGGACGAGGGTGCAGCCGAGCAGGCGCCAGCGGCGTTCGGCCTCGAGGCCGATGGCGGCGAGGGCGCGCTCGGTCATGCCGGGGTAGTGCTCGAGCGTCATCGCGGTGATGCGCCGGCCACGGGCCAGGTCGCGCACGGTGCCGATGAAGCTGGCGATGCCGCCAATGTCGAAGCGGCCGGTGGTCAGCGCGGCGATATCGGCGGCGACGTCGATTGCCTCGTGCTGGACCCGGATGGTGGCCATTTCAGCCCCCGGTGACCGGGGGGAAGAAAGCGATCTCGTCACCGGCGGCGATCGCGGCGTCAGGGGTGGCGAATTCCTGGTTCACGGCGCAACGCACCGGGGCGGCGGTGCCGAAGGCGGCTTCGTAGCCCGGGCCGCGGCGGCGCAACCAGGCGATCAGGTCGGCGACGGTGGCGACCTCCGGCGGGGCGATCACATCCTCGGCGCCGAGGCCGACGCGTTCGCGCAGCCATGCGAAGTACAGGAGATGGAGGGCGGCGTCAGCGGGCATGGCGTCAGCGGGGGGCGGGGATCGTCTGGGTGGTGCCGTCCGGGCCGATCAGGGTGAGGGTGCCGTTGGCATTGGGCATGACGATGCCGGTGCGGCCGCCGGGCAGGGTAAAAGTCTCGACCCCGTTGCTGCCGATGCTGGTGGTGGCGAGGCCGGCGGGAGTTTGCAGGACGCGGCTGCTGGGCATGGATTGGACCGCCGGTTGCGGCGCGATCGGCCTGGGGGCGGGGAGGCTGGCGGCGGGGAGGCTGGCCGGGGTCGCAACGGGTGCGGGCGGGGCGGAGCTGCCGCGCGGGCTGGGGGCGTCGATCGGCGGCAGGGTGCCGCCCATCTCGCGCTGCATGTCGGACATGGTGCGCACCGGCGGCAGCGGGCCGGGCCAGACATTGCCGGACTCGGATTCCAGCGGTTCGGCCTGCACCTCGGCGCCCATGACGCGGCGGGCATTCGCGCTGTCGGCGGCGGGCCGGTTGGGGTTGCCGCTCAGGCGCAGGACGTCGCCGAGAAACCCGCCCATCCCGGCGGTGGGGTTGCCGACGAGGGTCGAGCAGCCGGCCAGCAGGACGGTGGACAACAGCAGGGGGGCGATGCGCCGCATGAGGTCTTCCTTGTGGTCCAATCCGGCGGGACAGTCTTGCCGCCGGATTTGGGGTGCAATGTGCCCGTGCACCAGCCTGGGCTCAAGCCTGAGTGTCGGTCCAGAAGTAGGCCGTGATCCAGTCGGCGACGGCGCCGGGATTGGACAGGGCGAGTTGTGGCACTTCGCAGTGCTGCAACGCAACATCGGCTGCCACGGCGACGATGTCGGGCCGGCCGGGCCAGATCGGCGGCTTGCCGAGGGACGGGCGGTGGACCTCGATCTTGGGGTGCGGCGATGCCTTGAAGCCCTCGATCAGCACCAGGTCGACCGGGGCGAGGCGGGCCAGGAGTTCGGCCAGGTCGGGTTCCTCGCCGGGGTTTTCGTGCAGCAGCGCCCAGCGGCGGGAGGTGGCGATCATCACCTCGTGCGCGCCGGCGGCGCGGTGGCGCCAGGAATCCTTGCCGGGCTGGTCGAGGTCGAAATCGTGATGGGCGTGCTTGACCGTCGACACGCCGCGACCGCGCGCGGCCAGCAGCGGGATCAACGCGGTGAGCAGCGTGGTCTTGCCGCTACCGGACCAGCCGGTGATGCCGAGAAGCTGCACCCGGCTATTCGCGCACGGGGGCGGAGGCGCGCTGCGCCTGCGAGGCGTGGTGCAGGCCGGTGGTCAGGTAGTCCCAGCCGGTAACCAGGGTCAGGGCGGCGGCGGCGAACAGCATCGCCTCGCCGATGATCTGCACCGGCAGCCAGGGGATGCCCAGCAGCATCGCCGAATCGTTGCCGGCCAGCAGGGCGCCGAGCGCGCCCATCTGCACGCCGGTTTTCCATTTGGCCAAGGTGGTCACCGGCAGGCCGATGCGGATGCCGGCGAGGTATTCGCGCAGGCCGCTGACCAGGATCTCGCGCAGCATGATGACGATGGCGGGATACAGGCTGGCGGCACTCAGGCGGTCGGTGCCGACCAGCATCATCAGCGCGGCGCCGACCAGCAGCTTGTCGGCGATCGGGTCGAGCATGCGGCCGAGATCGGAGGTCTGGCCGTAGTCGCGCGCCAGCTTGCCGTCGAAATAGTCGGTGATGCCGGCGATGCCGAACACCACGCAGGCGGCGAAATCCATGCCGGGCGAGCGGAAGGACGCCAGCACCACCATCAGCGGGATGGCGGCGATGCGCGACACGGTCAGCAGGTTGGGCAGGTCTCTCATCATGCGGGGCGGAGTCTAGGCGCATTTCCCGCCCAGGTCAGCCCATCACGTTGCGTCGGAAATTGACGATTTGCGGACGTTGCTCTAGCCGGGCTCATGACCCAGTCACCGCACGGCATCTGGCCGATCTTGTACGCGTTTTTCAGCCGCGATGGCGCACTCGACCGAGCAGCGATGCGGCGGCAGACCCAGGCGGTGTTGGCCGCCGGCGCGCCGGGGATGGCGGTGCTGGGGCTGGCCACCGAAGTGGGCAAGCTGTCGCCGGCCGAGCGGCGCCAGGTGGTGGAGTGGGCGGCCGAGGACCTGGGCGGGCGGATTCCGCTGGCGGTGACGATCTTTGGTGCCACGCCGGAGGAGCAGTCTGATGCAGTGGCGATGGCGGCGGCGAATGGCGCGGCCTGGGTGGTGCTGCAGCCGCCGCGCCAGCCGGGCATTTCGGAGGCGGAGTTGATGGCTTTCTTCGGGAAGGTTATCGAGCGCGCGCCAATCCCCGCCGGTATCCAGAACGCGCCCGACCTGATCGGCATCGGGCTGGGGCCGTCGGCGATCGCCGAGCTGGCGCGGCGGCATGGCAATTTCAGCGTGCTGAAGGGCGAGGGGCCGGCGACGCTGATCGCGCGGGTGGTGGAAGAAACCGAGGGCAAGCTCGCGGTGTTCAACGGCCGCGGCGGGCTGGAACTGCCCGACAATTTGCGCGCCGGTTGCGCCGGGCTGATCCCGGCGCCGGACTGCTTCGAAGTGCAGATCGCAATCTACGAGGCCATGCGGCGGGGGGATGAGGTGGAGGCCGAGCGGCTGTACCGCGACATCCTGCCGGCGATCGTGTTCGTGATGCAGTCGGTGGATCACCTGCTGTGCTACGGCAAGCGGCTGACAGCGGCGCGCCTGGGACTGACCGTGCACGACCGCGACCCCGGCCTGTTGCCGAACGCCTTCGGCGAGGCCGCCGTGGTGCGGTTCGCCCGGGCGCTCGGGCCGATGGGAGGGTAAGGAAGGCCAGGGCTCTGCCCTGGACCCGCTGGGGCCAGCGGCCCCAGACCCCATTCGTTAAGCGCCTTCGGCCTAGGGGGGCAGGCGCTTATGGTTGAGGGCCAGGGACCTCGGGTCCCTGGTCGGGTCTGGGGCAAAGCCCCAGCCTTGCTTGCCTACCCCACCGTCCGACGCGGGTCGAACGCGTCTCGCACAGCCTCACCAATGAAGATCAGCATGGTCAGCAGGCTGCCGAGGACGAGGAAGGCGGTGATTCCGAGCCAGGGGGCTTGGAGGTTGTTTTTGCCCTGGCTGACCAGTTCGCCGAGCGAGGGGGAGCCTGGCGGCAGGCCGAAGCCGAGGAAGTCGAGGCTGGCCAGGATGGTGACGGAGCCGGAGAGGGTGAAGGGCAGAAAGGTCAGGGTGGCGACCATGGCGTTGGGCAGGATGTGGCGCACCATGACCATCAGGTCGGAGACGCCGAGGGCTTTTGCGGCGCGGACGTAGTCGAGGTTTCGGCCGCGCAGGAACTCGGCGCGGACCACGCCGGTCAGGCTCATCCAGCTGAATAGCAGCAGGAAGACCAGCAGGATGGTGAAGCTGGGGGTGATGATGCTGGCCAGGATGATCAGCAAATAGAGTTGGGGCATGCCGGACCAGATTTCGATGAAGCGCTGGAACAGCAGGTCGGTCAGGCCGCCGCGATAGCCCTGGATGGCGCCGGCGGCGATGCCCACGGCGGAGGAGACGGCGGTCAGGGTGAAGCCGAACAGGACGGAGAGGCGGAAGCCGTAGATGACGCGGGCGAGCACGTCGCGCGCCTGGTCGTCGGTGCCTAGGAGGTTATTGACCGAGGGCGGGGCGGGGGCGGGGACCGGCAGGTTCTTGACCACGCTGCGGTGGCTGTAAGGGATCGGCGGCCAGAGCATCCAGCCCTTGTCGGCGATCAGGCCGACCAGCAAGGGGTCGGAGTAGTCGGCGCTGGTGGGCAGGAGGTCGGGGGAGAACTCTTCCTCGGCATAGTCGACCAGGACCGGGGAGAACCATTTGCCGTCGAAGCGGATCAGCAGCGGGCGGTCATTGGCGATGAACTCGGCGAACAGGCTGAGGGTGAACAGGGACAGGAACAGCACCAGCGACCAACTGCCGCGGCGGTTGGCGCGAAAGGCGGCGAGACGGCGGCGGGTGACCGGAGAAAGCGTCAACCGCGGGCCTCGAAATCGATGCGCGGATCGACCACGGTGTACATCACGTCGCCGATGATGTGCATGACCAGGCCGAGCAGGGTGAAGATGTAGAGCGTGCCGAACATCACCGGGTAATCCCGGCGAATGGCGGATTCGAAGCCGAGCAGGCCGAGCCCGTCGAGCGAAAAGACGATCTCCACCAGCAGCGCCGACGAAAACAGGATGCCGATGAACGCGGCGGGGAAGCCGGCCACGATCAGCAGCATGGCATTGCGAAAAACATGGCGGTACAGCACCCGCCGCTCGCTCGCGCCCTTGGCCCGTGCGGTGACGACGTATTGCTTGCGGATTTCCTCCAGGAACGAGTTCTTGGTCAGCATGGTCAGCCCGGCAAATCCGCCGATTACCAGCGCGGTGGTGGGCAGCACCATGTGCCATAGGTAGTCGAGCGCGCGGGCGGGCCATGACCAGGCTTCCGAGCCGGCGCTCGCCAAACCGCGCAGCGGAAACCACGTCAGAAAACTGCCGCCGGCGAACAGCACCACCAGCAGGATGGCGAACAGAAAGCCCGGCACCGCATAGCCCACCAGCACGGCGGCCGACGTGGCGACGTCGAAGCGGCTGCCGTGGCGCACCGCCTTGGCGATGCCGAGCGGGATCGAAATCAGGTAGATCAGCAAGGTCGACCAGAGCCCGATCGAGATCGAAACTGGCAGCTTCTGGCCCACCAGGGCGAGCACCGTCTGGTCACGGAAAAAGCTACGGCCGAAATCGAAGCGCAGATAGTCGCCGATCATCTTCACGAAGCGCTCATGCGCCGGCTTGTCGAAGCCAAACATGCGGTTGATGTCCGCCACCACCGCCGGGTCCAGCCCGCGCGCGCCGCGATAGGTCCCGTCATTGGGCGCGGCAGCCATCGCATCCGCACCGCTGCCGGTAATGCGCATCGTGGCGTCGCCGCCACGGCCCTTGATGTCGGAAATCATCTGTTCGACCGGGCCGCCCGGCGCGAACTGAACCACCACGAAATTGATCGAGATGATGCCGAACAACGTGGGGATCACCAGCAACAGCCGGCGCAGGATGTAGGCGGTCATCTGGCGTGGCGGGAAGGAAGCAAGGCCAGGGCTCTGCCCTGGACCCGCTGGGGCCGGCGGCCCCAGACCCCATTCGTTAAGCTCCTTCGGCAAGGGGGGCCATCGAGGCCTTGATGGCCCCCCTTGCCGAAGGAGCTTAAAAGTTGAGGGTCCAGGGGCAAAGCCCCTGGCCTTTCTTCCCTTCCCGTCACCTCAGTTGGCCCCCGCCCGGCGCGCGGCGTCGGTGGTATCGGCGCGGGGTTGGTCGATCCACCAGGCGTCGAACACCATGCCGCTGCGGATCGGCACATCGACGCGGGCGAAGCGGTCCCAGTAGGCGGCGCGGATGCTGGCCAGGTGCCAGTGCGGCACCACGTACCAGCCCCGGAGCAGCACGCGGTCGAGCGCGCGGGTGGTGGTTTCCAGCACCTCGCGATCGGGCGCGTTGATCACGGCTTCGACCAGGGCGTCGACCACGGGGTCGCAGACGCCGGCGGCATTGTCGCCACCTTCGTGCTTGGCGGCGTCACAGGTCCAGAAGCCGCGTTGTTCGTTGCCCGGGCTTTCCGACTGGCCGAACACATGCACTGTCATGTCGTAGTCGTAGATGTCGGACAGGCGCTGGAACTGCGCGGAATCCACGGTGCGGACGCGGGCCTCGATGCCGAGGCGGCCAAGCCACTGGACATAGGGCAGGGCGACGCGCTCGAAAGACGGGTTGGAGAGCAGGATCTCGAAGCGCATCTGCTGGCCGGCGGCGTTGACCAGCTTGCGCTCCTTCACCGTCCAGCCGGCAGCACGCAGCAGATCGAGCGACTGGCGCAGGACTTCGCGGTTGTTGCCGGAGCCATCGGTGACCGGCAGGCGAAATTCTTCGTTGAACAGCCCGGCCGGGAGCTTTCCCCGGTATTGCTCCAGCAGGGTGAGCTCGGTGCCTTGGGGGATGCCGGTGGCGGCGAGGTTGGAGTTGCTGAAATAGCTGCGGCTGCGGGTATAGGCGCCGTAGAACAGGTTGGCGTTGGCCCATTCGTAATCGAACACCAGGGCGACGGCCTGGCGCACGCGGACGTCCTTGAAGACATCGCGGCGGGTGTTCATGACGAAGCCCTGCATGCCGGTTGGCAGGCGGTGGCGGAACTCCTCTTTCTTCACCAGGCCGCGGCGCACGGCGGGGAAGTCGTAGCCAGTGGCCCAGTCTTTGGCGATGTTCTCCTGGCGGAAATCGACCTGGCCGGCCTTGAAGGCTTCCATCGCCACGGTGGGATCGCGGAAATACTCCACCCGGCGGCGGTCGAAATTGGCAAGGCCGCGCGCCGTGCCGAGGTCACGCGCCCAGTAATCCGGCACCCGGGCCAGCACCAGGGTACGGCCAAACTCGAAACGCTCGATGCGCCAGGGACCAGAGCCCAGCGGCGGCTCGGTCAGCGGCTTTGAGAAGTCGCGGCTGGCCCACCAGTGCTTGGGCAGGACGTCGAGCTGGCCGAGGATGGCCGGCAATTCGCGGTTGCCCGCCTGCTTGAAGAGGAAGGTGATGCGGTGCGGCGTTTCAACGCGCACCTCAGCCACATCGGCCCAGTATTGCCGGTAGTGCGGCCTGCCCTGGGCGACCAGCGTGTTGAAGGTCCAGAGCACATCCTCGGCGGTCATCGGGGTGCCGTCATGGAAGCGCGCCTCGGGCCGCAGTTCGAAGCTGACCGACCGGCCATCGGCCGCGGTTTCGATGGTGTGGGCGACGTGGCCATAGGCGACCTGGGCCTCGTCGGCATTGGCGCGCAGCAGGGTGTCGTAGATTTGCAGCGTGGCACCAGCGGCGCTGCCGCGCACGATATGCGGGCTGAAGCTGTCGAAGGTGCCGACAGCGCCGACCGCCACCTCGCCGCCCTTGGGGGCCGACGGGTTGGCATACAGAAAATGCGCGAAGCCGAGCGGCAGCTGGGCCGGGCCGAGCAGCGACACGGCGTGGCTGCGGGTGGGTGCGGCGGTTTGCGCCTGTGTCGCGGCGGGCAGCAAGCCGGCCAAGATCGTCAGCATCGCGGCGGTCAGTCGCACGATCATTGCTCTCCCAGGCGGCCGGCGCCAAGGGCCGGCGCATCACGCAGATCTGCCTTGTGACAGGCGGCAGGCTCAGGAAGCAAGGATGTCGAGCACCTGCGGCAACAGCGCGGGATCGCCCACCGCCAGGGTGCGGCCGTCGCCATCGGGGTGCATCGGCCGGCCGTTCCAGTCGGTGACGCGCCCGCCCGCGCCCTCGACCACCGGCACCAGGGCGGCCCAGTCCCAGATCTTCATGGTCGCATCGACACAGATGTCGATCTGGCCAAGGGCTACCAGCCCGTAAGTGTAGCAATCACCGCCGTAATAGGTACGCCCGGCCGCACGGGTAAGGCGCGCCCATGGTGCGGCATCGGCGTGCATGAACATGTCCGGCGTGGTGGCACCAAGCTCGGCCTGGCCAATGGTCGGGCAAGGCCGGGTTCCCGCAACGCCGCCGAACGGGCCGCGAAATCGTGTGGCCATGCCGCGCGCGCCAACCCAGCGTTCGCCGGTCACCGGCTGGTCGATGATGCCGATGATCGGCGTGTCGCCGTCCATCAATGCGATCAGCGTGCCGAAGCTTGGCCGGCCGGTGATGAAGGCACGGGTGCCATCGATCGGGTCGAGCACCCAGCGCAGCTCGCTGCCGGGATTCTGCAGGCCGAATTCCTCTCCCAGGATGCCATGGCCGGGAAACCGCTCAGACAACACGGCGCGCATTGCCTGCTCGGCGGTACGGTCGGCGATGGTCACCGGCGAGGCGTCGGATTTGAGGTCGCTCGTCACGCCGGCGCGAAAGAACGGGCGGATAACGGCGCCGGCAACATCGGCCGCCGCCTCGGCACCGCGCAGCAGCGCCATCAGGGCAGCATCGTTCACGCCGCGTGTCCGATCAGGGCAACGCGACCGGCGAGGCGGCGAGGCTGCGCAGGTAGAGAATGAGGTCGGCGCGCTGCTTGTCGTTCTTCAGCCCGGCATAGGCCATGCGGGTGCCGGGGGCATAGGCCTTGGGGTTCTGCAGCCAGGCGCTCATTTCCTCGTACGACCACGGCCCGGGCTTGCCCTTCACCGCGTCGGAATAGTTGAACCCGGCGGCGGCGGCGTGCTTGCGGCCGATCACGCCATAAATATTCGGCCCAACGCCGTTCTTACCGCCATCGTTGAAGCTGTGACAGGAAGCGCACTGTTTTTTGGCGATCGCCTCGCCGGCCGCCACATCGGCGCTGGCCAGCAATGGCCCGATCGGCGCCAGCGGCTCGGCCTTGGCGCCGGCGACTGGCGCGCTCTCGCCGCCGGTCTCGATCTTCAGCACCGTGTGGTGCAACGGATGCGGCTTTACCACCATCGAGGCGATGACGCCCGACACCATGAACACGATGCCGACCGTCAGAACGGCGGCAGCGGCCTTGTTGAACTCCAGATTGTCCATGCGGCGCAGTTCCTCGTCAGCATCAGTCAGGGTCGGGCCACATTGCGCGGCGCGGGCGGGCTACCTAAGGTGCGGCGCACCATAGGCAACTGGCGTGCCACCTTCAACCCGGCCGCTTCTCCAGGCGGGCAGAAATCGGCGCGCAGGTGCACGGATGCGCAACTTCGGTATGAAATCGGCCCCCATGAGCCTGCCTTGAACCCCATCATTCTGATCCCCTCGCGCATGGCAGCCACGCGATTGCCGGGCAAGCCGCTGGCCGACATCCATGGCCGGGCGATGATCCTGCATGTGCTGGACCGGGCGCGCGAAGCCGATATCGGCCCGGTCGCCGTCGCCGCCGGCGATGCCGAGATCGCCGACGCCATTCGCGCCGATGGCGGCATGGTGGTGTTGACCGATCCCTCGCTGCCGCGCGGCTCCGACCGGGTGCATGCCGCGCTGTCCCACCTGGACCCGCAGGGGCGGCACGATGTGGTGGTCAATCTGCAAGGCGACCTGCCGACCATTCCGCCCGATTTCATTCGCGCCGTGCTGGCCCCGCTGTCGGACCCCGCCATCGATATCGCCACCTTGGTCGCCCCGATCACCTCGGCCGAGGAAGCCGCCGCCGCCAGCGTGGTCAAGGCCGCCTGCGCGTTCGATGGCGGCCGCGCGGTGTCGCCGGCGCTGTATTTCTCGCGCGCCGCCATCCCCTGGGGCGACGGACCACTTTGGCACCACATCGGCATCTACGCGTTTCGCCGCCAGGCGCTGGCGCGCTTCGTCGCCCTGCCGGAATCGCCGCTCGAACGGCGCGAGTCGCTCGAACAGCTGCGCGCGCTGGAGGCCGGAATGCGCATCTCCTGCGCCCGCGTCGCCTTCGCACCCTTCGGCGTCGACACGCCCGCCGACCTCGAACGCGCCCGCGCCGATCTTGCCCCCAAACCCTAAAGATACGATCGGCACCACATGACCGGCATCATCGCCTTCCAAGGCCGCCCTGGCGCCTATTCCGACCTCGCCTGCCGCAACGCCTATCCGTCCTGGACCACCCTGCCCTGCGATACCTTCCAGGCGGCGATGGAGGCCGTCCGCAACGGCGCCGCCGACCTAGCCATGATGCCGACCGAAAACTCGCTGGCCGGGCGCGTGCCCGACATGCACATCCTGTTGCCCGAGTCCGGCCTGTTCGTGGTCGGCGAAGCGTTCCAGCGCGTGGAACACTGCCTGCTGGCCCCTAAGGGCGCCACCATCGCCGGCCTCAAACGCGCCCACTCCCATGCCGTCGCCCTCGGCCAAGTGCGCAACATCCTCAAGGACCTGAACCTCCAAGCCGTCGTCGAGGCCGATACCGCCGGCTCAGCCGAACAAGTCGCCGCCTGGAACAACCCCGAAGACTGCGCCATCGCGTCCGACCTCGCCGCCGAGATCTTCGGGTTGGAAATCCTGCGCCGCAACGTCGAAGACGCCGACCACAACACCACCCGCTTCTACGTCATGTCGCGCACCGCCCGCACCTTCAGCCCCGACGCGCCCGATCTGATGACCACCTTCGTCTTCCGTGTCCGCAACGTTCCCGCCGCGCTCTACAAAGCCCTCGGCGGCTTCGCCACCAACGGCGTCAACATGACCAAGCTGGAAAGCTACATGGTCAGCGGACACTTCACCGCCACCCAATTCCTCTGCGACGTCCAAGGGCATCCCGAGCAACCCGCGGTGCGCCGCGCCTTGGAAGAACTCCAGTTCTTCTCCCGCGAAACCCGCATCCTCGGCGTCTACCCCACTGCCACCTTCCGCCGGGAACAAGGCGCTGCGGACTGATCCCCCAGCGGGCTAGGTGGCGCGGCTTCGCACCGCGACGGCAAAGCCGTCGCCTCGTTTTCTTACGGCACAGGCGGTGTGACGGGATTTGACCCGTTCATGGTGGCTTGGATGAAGGCGCCGCCGTTGGTGATGGCTTTGCGGGCGGCGGCCAGGGTGGGGTGGTTGTTGTGCCAGACGTGGATCATTTCCGGCCAGATTTCCAGGGTGACAGCGACGTGGGCGGCACCCGCGAGGCTGGCGAGGCGGGTTGCGTCGTCCAGGAGGGTTTCGGCGGCGCCGACCTGGATGAGGAGGGGGGCGAGGCCGGTGAAGTTGGCGTGCAGAGGGGCGGCGAGGGGGTTTTTGGGGTCGGCGCCAGCGAGGTAGGTTTTGGCCATGAAGTCGAGGCCGGCTTTTTGGACGGTGGGGTCTTCGGCGGCTTTGGTGGTCATGGAGGCGCCGGTGGCTTCCATGTCGATCCAGGGCGAGATAGCCCAGCCGCAGGCGGGTTGGGGCAGTTTGGCGTCACGGATGGCGAGCATGCCGGCGACGGCGAGGCCGCCGCCGGCGCTGTCACCGGCGATGGCGATATGGCCGGGGGCGAAGCCTTGGGCCAGAAGGAAGCGGTAGGCGGCGACGGTGTCTTCGACGGCGGCCGGAAACGGATGTTCGGGGGCCATGCGGTAGTCCAGGGCGAGGACACGGGCGGCGGCGGCACGGCCGATTTCGGCGACGGCGTGGCGGTGGCTGTCCAGGGAGCCGATGACGTATCCGCCGCCGTGGACGTACAGGATGGCGCGATTGGGGTCAGCGTTGGGGGTGCTGGTCCATTCCGCCCGGACGCCGGCGGCGGTAATGGGTTCGACGGTGACGTCGTCGGCGATTTTATTCGCCAGGCCCCGGGCGTCGATGCCGCGGCGCATTTCGGCGAGGTCGGCGGCCTTGGGGCGGGCGGCGATGGCGGCGCGCAGGGCGTCGATTTCAGGATTGCTCATGGGGGGCGCTCCAAGGGGAAGGGGGAGGGAGGGTCTTCTTTTTGTGAACAAAAAGAAGCAAAAAAGAACATTCTTACTTCAGAGCTTCTTCCACTGCCGCAGCGACCCGGAACAGTTTGGCATCGCCCATGGTTTCGCCCATCAGCATAAGGCCGACGGGAGCGGTTCCGCGGGGGGTGCAGGGCAGGGAGATGGCGCAGCGGTCCAGGAAGTTGCCCAGCGCGCAGTTGCGGAGCTGGAGGAGGTTGACGCGGGCGTATTCGGCGGCGTCGGCTTCCAGGGCAGCGATGGCGGGGGGGAGGAGGGGGCAGGTTGGCATGATCATGGCGTCGTAGTCTTGGGTGACGATGTTGGCGCGGGCGCAGATGTCGGCGCGGGCGGCGAGGAGGGCGACGTAATCGGCGGCGGCCATGTCCCGGCCGGGGAGGATTCGGCGGAGGACTTGGGGGTCGTAGGATTCGGATTGGGTGGCGATGAGATCGCGGTGCCAGGCCCAGGCTTCGGCAGCGGCGAAGGTGCCGCGGGCGTTGGCGCGGGGGATTTCGTCGAATTGGGGGAGGGTTGTGCGGATGATGTGGGCGCCGGCGGCAGAGAGTTTTGTCAGCGCGGCTTCGTAGGCGGTGGCGACTTCGGGGTCCATGTCGTTGAGGACCATGTTCTGGATGGCGCCGAGGCGGAGGCCGGTGAGGGGGGTTGGGGTGAGGGTGGGGAGGGGAAGGCCTGCGAAGATGGCGTCGATGGCGGCGCAGCAGGCGACGGAGTTGGCGAGCGGGCCGATGGAATCGAGGCTGGTGGATAGCGGGATGACGCCGGCGATGGGGACGCGGCGGGCGGTGGGTTTGTAGCCGACGATGCCGTTCATGGCGGCGGGGATGCGGCAGGAGCCGCCGGTGTCTGTGCCCAGGGCGCCGTAAGCCATTTCGTCCGCGATGGAGACGCCGGCGCCGGCCGAGGAGCCGCCGGGGATGCGGCCGGTGGCGCGGTCCCAGGGGGATTTGGGGGTGCCGTAATGGGGGTTGATGCCGAGGCCGGAGAAGGCGAACTCGGTCATGTTGGTGCGGCCGATGGTGACGAAGCCGGCTTCGGCGATGCGTTGGACGACGGGGGCGTTTGCGGCGGCGGGGGGGGTGTTGGCGAGGACTTTGGAGCCGGCGGGGGTGGGTTGGCCGGCGATGTCGGCCAGGTCCTTGATGGAGAAGGGGATGCCGGCGAAGGGGCCGAGGGGGCGGCCGGCGCGGCGGAGGGTGTCCATGGCGTCGGCGGCGGCGCGGGCGGCGATGGGGTTGGTCTTGATGAAGGCTCGGGGGCCTTCGCCTGCGGGGTCGGCGATGCGGGCGAGGCAGTCCTCGACCAGCTGGCGGGAGGTGGTCTTGCCTACGGCAAGGGCGGCGGCGAGGTCATTGAGGGTGCGCATGGGGGGAGGGTGCCGGGAGCGGCGGGGGGATGCAAGGTGGTTGACGGGGGTGGGTTGGGGTGCGTTGCTCAGGGGGTCAATTGGGAGGGTGTGCGATGAGTGATGTTCCTGTGAAGCCGGTGTTGTTGACGGGGGCGTCCGGGGCGCTGGGGCGGGTTTTGGCGCGGGGGTTGGGGGCGCTGGGGTGGAAGCTGGTGCTGACGGATGTGGCGCCGTTTCCGGATGCGTTGCCCGAGGGGGGGCGGTTTGTGCGGGCGGATTTGAATGATGGGGTGGGGATTTTGAAGCTGGCGGAGGGGTGCGGGATGATTTTGCACTTTGGCGGGGTGTCGGTGGAGCGGCCGTTTGGGGAGGTTTTGGGGGCGAATATTGTTGGGCTGTATCATATTTATGAGGCGGCGCGGCGGGAGGGGGCGCGGGTGTTGTTTGCCAGTTCCAACCACTCGATCGGGTTTCATGAGCGGGGGGAGGTTTTGGATGATGACTGTGGGTTCTTGCCCGATGGGTACTATGGGTTGTCGAAGGCTTATGGGGAGCTGATGGGGCGGATGTACTGGTTCAAGCATGGGGTGGAGAATGTGAATGTGCGGATCGGGTCTTCGTTTCCCGAGCCTGTGGATGCGCGGATGCTTTCGACGTGGTTGAGCTATGGGGATTTGGTGCGGCTTTGTGTGCGGGCGACTTTGGCGGAGCGGGTGGAAAGTTGCGTGATTTGGGGGGCTTCGGCGAATAGCCGGACGTATTGGCGGCGGGATGCTCGGGATACGTTGGGGTGGGTGCCGGAGGATAGTGCGGATGGGTTTGCGGGGCAGTTGGGGGGGAGGGTGAGCGGGGATGCGGTGGTGGAGCGGTATCAGGGGGGGAGTTATGCGGGGATGGGGTATTCTCGGAAGGGTTAGGGATAGGGGTGGGTGTTTGGTGTGGAGCTGCGGCAGGCTTGCGGAAATATTTTGTTCCTTCTAAGAGTCAATCTGAAGTCGTTCCATAAGGGCGGAGACGGAAATCATGGCGTTGAGTTCTGGGACGTCCAGCACACCCAACTGGGTTTCCGATCTCGAGGCGGTTCCGGCGGCGCCAGTGTCATCAAGCGCTGCGCCTTCGACAACAGTGCCGGCCGGATCAGTTCCAGATTCGTTTACACAGCTCGCTGACACGTTTTCCGCCAGGGCCCAGGTCGGCGATCAATGGTGCTGGCTCGCATGCGCTGTGGCCATCGTCGGATATTTTCCCGCCACCGCAGTTGGCGGCTATCCCAGCAGCCAATGCGGTGTCTTTCGGGATATCCTGAGCAAGGTGCCACCCGCCTTTGACGGCACTGCACCAGCAACAATTTGCACCTGTACGAATGCGCCGTTTTCTGGAGACTGCGACCAGAACTCGTGTGTCGATGGAGATGCAGGCGCGGTCCGAGGAGTTCTCAGTACCACATTGGAGCATGTTCTCGGAACTGTCGTGCGCCTACCCATTGAAGTCATCCCGGACTCCGACCCGAAGCACGACCAGGCGCCCGAGATCGTCAAGTCCCATATTGCGACCCACAAGGTCCCGGTTGGCGTCAGGGTTGTTCAACGCTGATTAGATTTCCTTGTATGCCAAGATGTGATCGAGGCTGAGCGCGCCGTTCCAGAGTGCCTTCGCGACATTCGTTACGTGATTTTTCCGCAAGATGTTGAGGGCGAAACTGCGTGCCCTTGCCATGATG
>CAMBRC010000019.1 GCA_945869965.1 Asaia bogorensis | reverse complement strand
ACGTAGCCGATACCGCTATCCCGATTTGCGTACTCGAGCGATCAAAGGTGTTCCCCGCTCGCGCGGGGATGAACCGCCTTGCCAGCGGCGCAAAGGGTGCGGTTGCGGGTGTTCCCCGCTCGCGCGGGGATGAACCGCTGCGACACAACAGCATCCCCTTGCTGCACTCGACGATCGCCAGGAACTGGGCACCCTGGCCGTCTTCCCCGGCAGAAATGCAGGGGTCTCATTGAAGCGTGCGCAACGTCGTCACCCGGTGCCCCACCAGGTCTTCATCAGCCACGGCGGCCCGACCGCGACACGGCGGCGTTGATCTGCGTGACGGTTGCGGATAGCCGATCCGCGTACCTGATCAACGATTCGCACCCAGTCCCGCTCGCGAGGTCAACAGGTTTTCCGAACTCGACGCCTTGTAGGCCACCAACAACGCATTGATTTCACCTCGCTTTCAAGAAGCGTACCAAATCACGCCAGTCCACAGGTCCGGAGACACCCGGCCGCCAGAGAGCCGGTTTTGGCCCTCGTTGCACCCATGGCGGTCAACAGGTATCCCCGGAAATCCGCAGGAAACCTGCGCTTTTTCCGGCCAGCCGAACGGGCGGAGAACGTGTTTCGCGGGGAAATTGGCGGAAGGAGAGGGATTCGAACCCTCGGTACGCTTTCACGCACACACGCTTTCCAAGCGTGCGCCTTAAGCCACTCGGCCACCCTTCCGCATCGGCCGCGCTGAATAGCAGCGCGCCGCCAACCCGTCTACGCCTTAGCCATCCATCTTCAGCGCGGCCAGGAATGCGCTCTGCGGAATGTCGACCTTGCCGAACTGCCGCATCCGCTTCTTGCCCTCTTTCTGCTTGTCCAACAGCTTGCGCTTGCGGCTGATATCGCCGCCATAGCACTTCGCGGTCACATCCTTGGACAGCGCCCCGATCGTCTCGCGCGCAATCACCCGCCCGCCGATCGCCGCCTGGATGGCAATCTTGAACAGCTGCTTGGGGATCAGGTCCTTCAGCTTCTCGCAGATCGACCGCCCGCGCCGGTCCGCCTGGCTGCGATGAGCGATGAACGACAGCGCATCCACCGGATCCTGGTTGACCAGGATCGAGATCCGCACCAATTCGCCCTCGGCATAATTATCCATCGCATAGTCGAAGCTGGCATAGCCCCGGCTGACCGATTTCAGTCGGTCATAAAAGTCAAACACCACCTCGTTCAGCGGCAGCCGATACACCGCCATCGCCCGATTGCCGACATAGGTCAGATCCAGCTGCTGCCCGCGCCGATCGCTGCACAGCGTCAGGATCGAGCCCAGATACTCATCCGGCACCATGATCGTCGCCTTGATCCACGGCTCCTCGATATGATCGATCTTGGTCGGATCGGGCATGTCCGCCGGATTGTGCAGCTCGGTCATCGACCCGTCGTTGTGGAACAGCCGATACACCACGCTCGGCGCCGTCGCGATCAAATCAAGGTCGAACTCGCGCGAAAGCCGCTCCTGGATAATCTCCAGGTGCAACAGCCCCAGAAACCCGCAGCGATACCCAAACCCCAACGCCGCCGAACTCTCCGGCTCATAATGGAAACTCGCGTCGTTCAACCGCAGCTTGGCCAAACTGTCGCGCAGTTTCTCGAAATCATCGGCATCCACCGGAAACAACCCGCACCACACGACGGGAACGCTCGGCTTGAACCCCGGCAGCGCCCGAGTCGCCGGCACCCGGTCATCAGTAATGGTGTCACCGACGGCAATGTCCGCCACCGTCTTGATCGCCGCCGTGATGTACCCCATCTCGCCCGGCCCAAGCGCCTCCATCGCCACCATCCGCGGTGTGAACACCCCCACCTGCTCCACCAGATGCGTCGACCCGCGCGCCATCATCCGCACCTTCTGGCCGCGCTTGATGTGCCCGTCCTTCACCCGGATCAGCACGATCACCCCGAGATAGGCGTCATACCAGCTATCCACCACCAGCGCCGTCAGCGGTGCCGCCGGATTCCCCACCGGCGGCGGCAACCGCGTCACCAGCGCCTCCAGCACCCCCTCGATATTCAACCCCGATTTGGCCGAAACCATGATCGCGTCGGACGCATCCAGCCCGATCACATCCTCAATCTGTTGCTTCACCCGCTCCGGCTCCGCCGCCGGCAGGTCGATCTTGTTCAGCACCGGCACAATCTCGTGCTGCGCCTCGATCGCCTGATACACATTGGCCAGCGTCTGCGCCTCCACCCCCTGCGACGCATCGACAATCAGCAGCGACCCCTCGCACGCCGCCAGCGACCGGCTCACCTCATAGGCGAAATCCACATGCCCCGGTGTGTCCATCAGGTTGAGCACATAATCCAGCCCATCATTCGCCCGATACGCCAGGCGCACCGTCTGCGCCTTGATGGTGATCCCGCGCTCCTTCTCCAGTTCCATGTTGTCCAGCACCTGCTCGGTCATCTCGCGCGCCGAGAGCCCCCCCGTGGCCTGGATCAGCCGGTCGGCGAGCGTGCTTTTCCCATGATCGATATGGGCGATGATCGAAAAGTTGCGGATACGGTCGAGCGGAGTGTCGGTCATGGCGATCCCATAGGCGCTTTGCCCCCCAATGTCAGCCGTGCAGAATGGGTCAGCCCCGCAGAATGGGTCAGCCGCGCAAAATGCCCCCGGTCGCCTTCGCCACCGCCACCACCACCTTCTGCCCCGCCGCCTCGATCTCCTGGTCCGTCAGCGTCCGCTCCCGCGGCTGAAACACCACCTCGATCCCCAGCGACTTCGTCCCCGCCGCAACCTTCTCGCCCTCATACACATCGAACAGCGACACCCCGGCAATCAAGGCCCGCTCCGCCCCCCGCGCCGCCTTTAACACCGCCTCCGCCGCCACCCCACTCTCCACCACAAAGGCAAAATCCCGCCGCACCGGCTGAAACGCCGGCAATTCCGGCGCCGATTTCTTCCGCCGCTTCGGCTCCTGAATGGCGTCAAGAAAAACCTCAAACGCCACCGCCGGCCCGCCCAACCCCAGTTCCCCCAACACCCGCGGATGCAATTCACCAAATTGCGCCAACACCACCTTCGGCCCCTGCCGCACCACACCCGACCGCCCAGGGTGATAAAACCCCGGCGCATCCGCCGTCACCGACAGCGCCTCCATCGGCACCCCCAGCGCCGTCAGCACCGTCCAAACATCCGCCTTGGCCAGCATCGCATCCACCGCCACGGCCCCCCCCGCCCAATGCCGCGCCGAAACCCCGGCCCGCACACCGCCGGCCACCAGAACTTGCCCCACCCCCTCGGCAAACCCCGGCCCAATCTCGAACAGCCCGACATCCCCAAACCCGCGCGCCGCATTGCGCTGCACCGCCATCGCCAGCGTCGCCACCGGCGTCGGCCGCATCTGGTCCAAATCCGACGCAATCGGATTGGCCAGCCGCAACGACTCCGGCGCCCCGCCAAACGACGCCGCAACCCCAGACGGCATGAAGCTGAACGTCACACACTCCGCCAACCCCGCAGCCGCCAGCACCCGCCGCGCCAACGCCGAACGCTGCTGCCGCGCCGACAGCGTCGCCACCGGCACCGCTCCTCCCATCGGCCCCCCAACCGGCAGCGACACCGCCGGCACCGTATCCAGCCCGCGCAGCCGCAACACTTCCTCGATCAGGTCACACTCCGGCTCCATCACCGCGCGCCCCTCCGCCGCCGCCGCCGCCCGCGCCGCCGGCAAACTCGGCGAAGGCTCCAACGCCGAACTCCCCGCCACATCGTTGCGCCAAGACGGCACCGACACCGTCACCGACGCATTCCCGCGCGCCAACACCCCAAAACCCAAACTCTCCAGCTTCGCCACCGCCTCGTCCGGGGCCACATCCAGCCCGCCAAACTCCCGCAACCGCGCAAACCGCAAACTCGCCGTCCGCTGCCAGGCCGGCTCCGCCCCGGCACTCACAACCTCGCTCGCCTCCCCCCCGCACAGCTCAATAATCATCCGCGTCGCCGCCTCAACCGCATCCGGCAGCAAGGCGGGATCAATCCCGCGCTCGAACCGCTGCCGCGCATCCGAAACCACCTGGTGCCGCCGCCCCGTCAGCGCCACCGAAACGGGATCAAACAACGCACACTCCAAAAACACCGAAGTCGTGCCCTCATCGCACCCCGTCGCCTCCCCCCCGATCACCCCCGCCAGCGACTGCACCCCGTTGGCATCCGCAATCACGCAATCATCCTGCGTCGCCGTGTAATCCTTCCCGTTCAGCGCCCGAAAAACCTCCCCATCCCCGGCCCGGAACACCAGCCGCCCCCCGGCTACCTTGTCCGCATCGAACACATGCAACGGCCGCCCAAGATCCATCGTGAAGAAATTCGTCACATCCACCAGCGCATTGATCGGCCGCAGCCCCACCGCCAGCAACCGCTCCTGCAACCATTTCGGGCTCGGCCCGTTCTTCACCCCGCGAATCGTCCGCCCCAAAACCCAAGTGCACACCAGCGGCACCTCAATCTCCCACGCCACCGCCGAAGCCCCAACCCCCAGCACCGGCTCCGGCGCAAACGCCACCAACCGCCCCAGCCCCGCCGCCGCCAAATCCCGCGCCACCCCCCGAACCGACAGCGCATCCCCCCGGTTCGGCGTCACCGCAATCTCAATCACGGGATCATCCAACCCCGCCCACGCCGCATACGAAACCCCAACCGGCGCCGCCTCATCCAGCTCGACAATCCCCGAATGATCCTCCCCGAGCCCCATCTCCTTATACGACAGCAGCATCCCCGCACTCTGCACCCCGCGAATCTCGCCCACCTTCAGCGTGATCCCCGTCCCCGGAATGAAACTCCCCGCCGGCGCAAAAACCCCCTTCATCCCGGTCCGCGCATTCGGCGCCCCGCACACGACGGACACAATCTCGCCGCCCGCATCAACCTTGCACGCCCGCAACCGATCCGCATTCGGGTGCTGCACCGCCTCGATCACATGCGCGATCACAAACGGCGCCAGCGTCGCCCCGCGATTCTCCACCCCCTCCAGCTCCAACCCAATATTGGTCAACGCCGTGGTGATCTCATCCAGCGACGCCTCAGTGTCGAGATGCGTCTTCAGCCAGGACAACGGGAATTTCATGACAACTCACCTAGTAAGAAAGAATGTTCTTTTTTGAAAAAAAGAACCAAAAAACTTTTATCCACTTGCGTCTTGCTTCCCTCCCCCCGCTTGCGGGGGGAGCCGGAGGGGGGGCGCCCCGCCAGCCAACGGCCGCCATCTCGCCCTCACCCTAACGAATAAAGTTTTTTTGCTTCTTTTTGTTCACAAAAAGAAGACTCTTCCTAAACCCCTTCATGCAACGCCACCGGCGCCAGCGCGCTAAACCCGTAATGCCGCAACCACCGGATATCGCTCTCGTAAAACGGCCGCAAATCCGGAATGCCATGCTTCAGCATCGTCACCCGCTCGATCCCCATGCCAAACGCAAACCCCTGCCACTCCCGCGGATCGATCCCGCAATTGGCCAGCACCTTCGGATGCACCATCCCGCTGCCCAAAATCTCCAGCCAGTCTCCCCCACCGCCGAGTTCCCCAGTCCGACGGTTCCACCCGATATCCACCTCCATCGAGGGCTCGGTGAACGGGAAGTACGAAGACCGAAACCGCACCGGCAGATTGTTGATCCCAAAGAACGCCCGCAGGAAATCGATCAAACACCCCTTCAGATGCCCCAGCGTGATCGCCCGATCGATCACCAGCCCCTCCACCTGGTGAAACATCGGCGAGTGCGTCGCATCGTGATCCGCGCGATAGGTCCGCCCAGGCACAATCACCCGGATCGGCGGCTCCTGGTTCAGCATCGTGCGCACCTGCACCGGCGAAGTATGCGTCCGCAACACACGCGGCCGCGCATCGCCGTCGACCCCCGGCACATAGAACGTGTCCATGTCCTGCCGCGCCGGATGGTGGGCGGGAATGTTCAGCGCCCCGAAATTGCGCCAGTCATCCTCGATATCCGGCCCCTCGGCGACCGCAAACCCCATCGCCCCGAAAATCGCCGCCATCTCTTCAATCGTCCGGCTGATCGGATGGATCAGCCCGCCAGCTCCCAACAGCGGCGGCAGCGTCACATCCATCCGCTCCCCCGCCAGCCGCGCCTCCAGCGCCGCCCCCTCCAACACCACCCGCCGCGCCTCGATCGCCCCGCCCAGCGCGTCCTTCAACTCATTCAGCGCCGCCCCCCGCGCCCGCTTCTGCTCGGGCGCCACCTTGCCCAACTCCTTCAACAGCGCGGTCAGCGAACCATTGCGCCCCAACACGGCAACGCGCACCGCATCCCAGGCGCGCAAATCCCCGGCGGCGGCCAGCGCGGCGTCGGTCTCGGTCTTCAGGTCCAGCAGGTCGTCGGTCATCTGGAATCACGGCTCCAACAGCGTCATGCCAAGTCTTCGTAACAATGGTCCCGAAGCAAGGCCAGGGCTCTGCCCTGGACCCGCCAGGGGCCAAGCCCCTGGACCTTAATATTTGAGGTCCAGGGGCTCGGCCCCTGGCGGGGTGCGGGGCAGAGCCCCGTCCTTGTCTTCATTCCCTTTCTTGCTTTCTGGCACCAAACACGAAAAGGGCTGCCCGATGCGGGCAGCCCTTTCTGCGTCGATCGGCATTCCGTGCGGAACGCGATCAGGCCAGGGCGGCCTGCACCTTCTTGATGATCTCACCAAACGTGGCGGGATCGTCATAGGCGATGGCGGCCAGAACCTTGCGGTCCATCTCGATGCCGCTCGCCTTCAGCCCGAAGATGAACTTGGAATAGTTCATCCCGTGCTCGCGCACTGCGGCGTTGATGCGCTGAATCCACAAGCCGCGGAACTCGCGCTTCTTCACCCGGCGGTCGCGATAGGCGTACTGGAGTGACTTCTCCAGCCGCTGCAACGCAATGCGGTAATTGGTGGACGACCGTCCGACGAAGCCCTTGGAAGCGGCAAGGACCTTCTTGTGGCGGGCGTGAGTGGTAGTACCCCGTTTGACGCGTGCCATCTATGCGCTCCTCAGCCCAGACCGTACGGCGCCCACTGCTTGACGGTCAGCCCGTCAGCATGGGTCAGCGTCTGGCTGCCGCGCCCTTGGCGCTTCATCTTCTGCGGCCGGTTGATCAGCCCGTGCCGCTTATTCCCGGGACCGGCCAACACTTTGCCGGTTGCGGTAATCTTGAAGCGCTTCTTTACAGAAGACTTCGTCTTCAACTTGGGCATTTGATACTCCTGAACTAGGTCGCTGCCGCCCCCCGGGGAACTCCCGGCAAACGCAGCCGTCGCGGCCGGGCATGCCCACACAGGCCCGGTCCACAGACGAGGCGGCCATATACCCATCCGCCCCGCCCCATGCAAGTCTCACCTCCTCCCAAGGCGTCCAAAAGACCCCTTGCGACGATACAGACAGTTAGTTATTATTCTAACCAATGTCACCGCGACCCACAATCGGCGCCCCGATCGCCCTCCACCCTCCCCGCAAGGGGACCCGGGAGAACCGCGCCCTGTTGCCGGCGGCCATCCACGCCCTGATCGCCGCCGCCCTCGCCCGCCTGTTCGACCGCCTCGAACAGCTCCTCCTGCTCTGGCGGTCCGGCGCCCTCATCCCGCCTCCGCCGCGCCCCCCCGCCCAGTGTCGCACCAGCACGACCGCAACGCGCCCGGACTCCGTCCGCCACCACCGGACTCAGCGCCGTCAACGCCCGCGCGCTAGGCCAGCCAAAAACCCCCTGGCGCCCTTGCCGTCACCCTCTTGGTGCCTTCGCGTTGAAATACCCTACTTAATTCGCCACACAAAACCGATTCCCGCGCCCTCCGCCCGCGCCCCGCCAACCGCCAAGCCGCTCACAAACGCCATCAGGCGGCACAGCATCCGCACGCTCCAATTATTCCGTTAACGCAATAATAATTCCCACCGCCCTTTGCCACGCCCGCGCCGCGCCATATAAGCAGCACCATGCAAGCTGCCTTCCGCAAGATGCACGGCGCCGGCAACGATTT
This sequence comes from Asaia bogorensis, assembly GCA_945869965.1. GTDB lineage: Bacteria > Pseudomonadota > Alphaproteobacteria > Acetobacterales > Acetobacteraceae > CAMDGX01. Next base: position 45,378 of record CAMBRC010000019.1, on the reverse strand, counting down.
CGTCGTCTTCGACGAGCGTCCAACCCCGCTCGGCCTCACTCCGACAAAAGCCGCCGCCATCGCCCACCGCCGCACCGGCATCGGCTGCGACCAGTTCATCGTCATCGAACGCCCCCCGCCAGGCTCCCCCGCCGACGCCTTCATGCGCATCCGCAACCCCGACGGCACCGAAGCCGGCGCCTGCGGCAACGCCACACGCTGCGTCGCCACCCTCCTCGCCGCCGAAACCGGCCAAACCGACATCACCATCCAAACCATCTCCGGCCTCCTCCCCGCCCGCCTGCTCCCGGACGGCCGCGTCACCGTCGACATGGGCCCCGCCCGCCTTGACTGGACCGAAATCCCCCTCGCCTCCGCCATGGACACCCTCCACCTCCCCCTGTCGCTCGGCCCCGTCTCCGACCCCGCCGCCTGCTCGATGGGCAACCCCCACGCCACCTTCTTCGTCCCCAACGTCATGTCCCTCGACGTCGAAACCCTCGGCGCCGCCCTCGAAACCAACCCCCTCTTCCCCGCCAAGGCCAATATCGGTTTCGCCGAAATCCAATCCCCCACCCGCATCCGCCTGCGCGTCTGGGAACGCGCCGCCGGCCTTACCCTCGCCTGCGGCTCCGGCGCCTGCGCCACCATCGTGAATGCCGCCCGCCGAGGCCTCACCACCCGCCGCGCCACCATCGAAGCCGATGGCGGCCTGCTCGACATGGAATGGCGCGAAGACAACCACGTCCTGATGACCGGCCCGATCGCCACCAGCTTTTCCGGCACCATCGACCTCGCGGCCTACCCCGCATGACCGTCGATATCCTGACCTTTGGCTGCCGCCTCAACACCTACGAATCCGAAGTGATGCGAACCCACGCGGCCAGCCTCACCGACACCATCATCGTCAACACCTGCGCCGTCACCGCCGAAGCCGAACGCCAGGCCCGCCAGGCCATCCGCCGTGCCCACCGCGAAAACCCAACCGCCCAAATCGTCGTCACCGGCTGCGCCGCCCAGATCAACCCGGAAAACTGGTCCATCCTCCCCGGCGTCACCCGCATCCTCGGCAACGAAGACAAGCTCAAGCCCGAATCCTGGCTCCCCGATGCCGGCAGTGCCGTCTCCGACATCATGGCAGCCAAGGAGACCGCCCCCCACCTCGTCACCGAGTTCGCCGGCCGTGCCCGTGCCTTCGTCCAGGTCCAACAGGGCTGCGACCACCGCTGCACCTTCTGCATCATCCCCTTCGGCCGCGGCCCCAACCGCTCCGTCCCCATCGGCGCCATCGCCGAACAGGTCCGCACCCTCGTCGCCACCGGCTTTCGCGAGATCGTCCTGACCGGCGTCGACATCGCTAGCTACGGCCCCGACCTGCCCGGCCGCCCCACCCTCGGCCAGATGGCCCGCCGCCTTCTCGCCGCAGTGCCCGAGCTCCCTCGCCTGCGCCTCTCCTCCATCGACCCGGCCGCCATCGACGAAGATCTCTGGCGCCTGATCGAAACCGAACCCCGCCTGATGCCCCACCTGCATTTGTCCATCCAGGCCGGCAGCGACCTGATCCTCAAGCGCATGAAGCGCCGCCATCTCCGCCAGCAGGCACTGGACGTCATCGCCCGCGCCCGCACCCTCCGGCCGGGCATCGGCATCGGCGCCGACCTGATCGCTGGCTTCCCCACCGAGACCGATGTCCTGTTCAACGAAACCCTCGCTTTCGTCGAAGAGGCAAGAATCCCCTACGTCCACGTCTTCCCCTACAGCGAACGCCCCGGCACCCCCGCCGCCCGCATGCCCGCCGTCCCCGTCCCGCTCCGCCGCGAACGCGCCGCCCAACTGCGCCACGCTGGCGCCGTCGCCGCCCGAGAATTCTACGCCGCCCAGATCGGCACCACCGTCGATGTCCTCGCCGAAACCGCGACCTCCGGCCACACCGAACACTTCGCCCCGGTCCGGATCAACGCCACTCCCGGCCAGCTCCTGCGTGCCCGAATCATGGCGGCCAACGCTGACCACCTGATCGCGGAACCCGCCTGATGGCCCTCGGCTTCTTCTCCAAGCTCAAGGAGGGCCTCGCCCGCTCCACCCAGAAGATCGCGCAGGGCATCACTGGCGTCTTCAACAAGCGCAAGCTGGACGACGCAGCCCTCGAAGAACTCGAAGACGTGCTGATCACCGCCGACCTTGGTACCGAGGTGGCAGCCCGCATCATCGCCAATTTCCGTCGCACCCGCTTCGGCCGCGAAGTCAGCGACGACGAGGTCAAGACCGCGCTTGCCGAGGAAATCGCCGCCATCCTTGCCCCGGTCGCCCATCCACTGGTGATCGACCGCACCCTGAAACCGCATGTCGTCCTGGTCGTCGGCGTCAACGGCACCGGCAAGACCACCACCATTGGCAAGCTGGCCCAGCAGTATCGTGACCAGGGCCTGAAACCCATGCTCTGTGCCGGCGACACGTTTCGCGCCGCGGCCGTCGAGCAGTTGCAAGTCTGGGGCGCCCGCACCGGCGCGCCCGTGGTTTTCGCTGCCGCCAATGCCGACGCCGCTGGCCTGGCTTTCGACGCGCTGACCCGGGCGCGCAACGAGGGCATCGATGTGCTGCTGGTCGACACCGCAGGCCGGCTGCACAACAAGGCGGCCTTGATGGATGAGCTGGGCAAGATTATCCGGGTGATGAAGAAGCAGGTGCCGGACGCCCCGCACTCGACCCTGCTGGTGCTCGATGCCACCACTGGCCAGAACGCCATCCAGCAGGTTGGCGTGTTCCGCGAGATGGTCGACATCACCGGCCTGGTCGTCACCAAACTGGACGGCAGCGCACGAGGCGGCATCGTGGTCGCACTCGCCGAGGCCTATGGCCTGCCGGTGCACGCCGTGGGGGTCGGCGAACAGGCCGGCGACCTCCGGCCGTTTGATCCCGCGGAGTATGCTCGCGGGCTGGTCGGCACCTGACGTAGGAGGGATGAGCGGATGGATGGTACTGTGGCTTTGCATGAGCGCCAGCATCTGGTGATCGACGCGTGGCTGCGGCGGTTCAATGCCGCCCTGGCCGAAAGTGATCGCGCGGCGTTGGGCGCGCTGTTCCGTGATGACGGGCATTGGCGCGATATCGTGGCGCTCAGCTGGGGCATTGGCACGGTGAGCGGCGAGGCGGTGGCCGGGGCGCTGTTGGCCGCGGCGCAAGGGCAGGGGGCGCGGGACTTTGCGGTCGATCGCGATCGGTTTCCGCCGCGCCAGGTGGAGCGGGCGGGTGAGGCGGTCGTCGAGGCGATCCTGCGTTTCGAGACACGCGTCGGCGTGGGTGCGGGGGTGCTGCGGATAAAGCTGGACGACGCCGAGGCGGGGCGTGCCTGGACGCTGATGACGGCGCTGGATCATGTCGCCGGACATGACGAGGAGAGCGTGCGGGTGGCGCGCGAGGAGCCGGCCTTCGAGCGGGATTTCGGCGGGCCCAACTGGTTGGACAAGCGGCGCGAGGGGCTGCGCTACGAGGGGCGCGATCCCGCCGTGCTGATCGTTGGTGGCGGGCATGCCGGGTTGACGTCGGCAGCGGCGCTGGGGGCGCTCGGGGTAGATGCGTTGGTGGTCGACCGGATGGCGCGGGTGGGGGATAACTGGCGGCTTCGCTATCACGGGCTGAAGCTGCACAACCAAGTCTATAGCAACCATCTTCCGTATATGCCGTTTCCGAAGACCTGGCCGCACTACATCCCGAAGGACAAGATCGCCAACTGGCTGGAACTGTATGTCGAGGCGATGGAGATCAACTTCTGGACCCGGACGAGTTTCGAGGGGGCCAGCTATGATGCCGCGGCGAAGTGCTGGGAGGTGCGGCTGAAGATGGCGGATGGCAGTATTCGCGAGATGCGGCCGAAGCACATCGTGATGGCGACCAGTGTCAGCGGGACGCCGAACATTCCGACCCTGCCGACATTGGAGAAGTTCGCAGGCGCCGTGGTGCATTCGTCGAAATTCGGCCGCGCGGAGACCTGGCGCGGCAAGCATGTGTTCGTGTTCGGCACCGGCACATCGGCGCATGACATCGCCCAGGAACTGCACGGCAACGGCGCGCTGGTGACCATGGTGCAGCGCAGCCCGACGCTGGTGACCAATGTCGAGCCGGCGGCGCAGCTTTATGACGGCATCTACTATGGCAGCGGGCCGAGCCTGGCGGATCGGGACCTGTTGAACACGTCGTTTCCGTTGCCGGTGATGAAGCAGGCGCACAAGCTGCTGACGGTGCAGTCGCGGGCGTTGGACGCCGAGCTGCTGGCCGGGTTGGAGCGGATCGGGTTCCAGCTCGAATTCGGCGAGGACGGTACTGGCTGGCCGCTGAAATACCGCACCCGCGGCGGCGGGTACTATTTCAATGTTGGCTGTTCGGAGCTGTTGATTCGCGGCGAGATCGGGCTGATCCAATACCACGATATCGATACGTTCACCGCCGGCGGCGTGCGGATGAAGGATGGGCGTGAGGTCGCGGGCGGGCTGGCGGTGCTGGCGACGGGCTACAAAGGGCCGGATCACCTGTTGGCCACGCTGTTCGGGGCGGAGGTGGCCGGACGGGTGGGGCAGGTCTGGGGGATGGATCCTGGCACCCAGGAATTGGCGAATATGTGGACGCGCACGAAACAGGACGGGCTGTGGTTCACCGGCGGTTCGTTTTCGCAGTGCCGGATGTATTCGCGCTATGTGGCGATGCAGATCAAGGCGCGGGAGTTGGGGTTGGCAGGGTAGGAAGATTCTTCTTTTTGTGAACAAAAAGAAGCAAAAAAACTTTGTCCAATGAGGCAGCGTGCCGGCGACTGGCATCCGGCCAAATGGATAAAAGTTTTTTGGTTCTTTTTTTCAAAAAAGAACATACTTCCTTGCCTTGTAGCTAATGCTGTTGCAGTTCGGCGCGAACCCCCGCACAGTCTGCAAGGCTGCGGCTGGAGGAAGCATGAGCCGGTTCACGGCGTGGGACAGTGGCGAGGCGCGGGCGGTGCTGCGGCCCCACGGTGGCGCGCCGGATGCGGTGCTGCCGATGTTGCACGCGTTGCAGGCGCGGTTTGGCTTTGTGCATGCCGAGGCGGTGGCGTTGGTGGCCGAGGCGGTGAACCTGTCGCGGGCCGAGGTGCATGGCACGATCAGCTTTTATCATGATTTTCGCACCAGCCCGCCGCCGGGGCGGGTGATCCGGCTGTGTGCGGCGGAGGCGTGCCAGGCGGTGGGCAGTGATGCGCTGATGGCGGCGGCGCGGGCGTTGGCGGATGGCGCCGGCGATGTGGCGGTGGAGGCGGTGTATTGCCTGGGTAACTGCGCGTTGGGGCCGGCGGCGTTGGTGGATGGCGCGTTGGTCGGGCATCTGGATGCGGCGGGGCTGACGGCGCTGATGCAGGGATGCGCGGTGGCCGCGGTGCAGGTGCCGCGGTGACACTGCGCGTGTTCATCCCCGCCGATGCCGCGGCGCTGTCGGTGGGGGCGGATGCGGTGGCGCGGGCGGTTGCGGACGAGGCGGCGCGGCGGGGGGTTTTGGTTGAGGTGATCAGGACGGGATCACGCGGCTTGCTGTGGTTGGAGCCGTTGGTCGAGGTGGCGACGGAGCAGGGGCGGCTGGGGTTTGGCGCGGTTCGGGCGGGCGAGGTGGCGGGGTTGTTCGATGCCGGGTTTCCGGCGCTGGGGCATCCGCGGGCGGTGGGCCTGGTCGAGGACCTCGTGTGGCTTCGGCAGCAGACACGGCTGACATTTGCGCGCGTGGGGGTGACCGATCCGTTATCGCTGGGGGCGTATCGGGCGTTTGGCGGATTGGCGGGGCTGGAGGCGGCGCTGGGGCTGGCGCCGGCGGAGATTGTGTCGCTTGTGGCGGCGTCCGGGCTGCGCGGGCGGGGCGGGGCGGGGTTTCCGGCGGGGATCAAGTGGCGGACCGTGCTGGGAGCGGGGGGCGGGCAGAAATACATCGTCTGCAACGCCGATGAAGGCGATAGTGGGACGTTTGCCGACCGGATGCTGATTGAAGGCGATCCGTTCCTGCTGATCGAGGGTATGGCGATTGCCGGGCTGGCGGTGGGGGCGACGAAGGGGTTTGTCTATTTGCGGTCGGAGTATCCGGATGCGGCGCGGGTGTTCGGGCGGGCGTTGGAAGCGGCACGGGACGGGGGGGTGTTGGGGGCTTCGGTGCTGGCGCGCGGGCCGGCGTTTGAGATCGAGCTGCGGATCGGGGCAGGGGCCTATATCTGCGGTGAGGAGACGGCGTTGCTGGAGAGCCTTGAGGGACGGCGCGGGGTGGTGCGGGCCAAGCCGCCCTTGCCGGCGCTGCAGGGGTTGTTTGGCAAACCGACTGTGGTGAACAACGTTTTGTCGTTGGCGGCGGTACCTTGGATCTTGGCGCATGGGGCCGAAGCCTACGCGGCGTTGGGGGTGGGGCGGTCGCGCGGGACGTTGGCGGTGCAGTTGGCGGGCAATGTGCGGCGAGGCGGGCTGTTCGAGGTGCCGTTCGGGACGACGGTGCGCGCGGTGGTGGAGGGGATGGGAGGCGGGACACGCAGCGGGCGGCCGGTGCGGGCGGTTCAGGTGGGGGGGCCGTTGGGGGCGTATCTGCCGGCTTCGTTGCTGGACACGGCGTTGGATTATGAAGCGCTGGCCGCGGTGGGCGGGATGCTGGGGCATGGTGGGATCGTGGTGTTTGACGACACGGTGGACATGGCGCGGCAGGCGCGGTTTGCGTTCGCGTTTTGCGCCAAGGAGAGTTGCGGCAAGTGCACGCCGTGCCGGATAGGGGCGGTGCGCGGGGTGGAGGTGATGGACCGGATTCTGCAGGGGGTGGAGCGGGAGCGGAACATCGAGGTGCTGGAGGATTTGACGACGTTGATGACTGACGCTTCGTTGTGCGCGATGGGCGGATTGACTCCGCTGCCGGTGCTGAGCGCGCTACGGCATTTTCCCGAAGATTTCCATCGGCCGGTTGGGTGAGGAGTTTGTCATGGCGGTGACCAAGGAAATTGATTTCGGCACGCCGGCGCGGGTGTCGGGGACGCAGGTTTCACTGGTGATTGACGGGCAGTCGGTGACGGTGCCGGCGGGGACCAGCGTGATGGCGGCGGCGATGGCGTTGGGCACGAAGATCCCCAAGCTTTGCGCCACCGACAGCCTGGAGCCGTTCGGGTCATGCCGTATGTGCCTGGTGGAGATTGCCGGGCGGCGCGGGACGCCGGCATCGTGCACGACGCCGGCGGAAGCGGGGATGGTGGTGACGACGCATTCCGACCGATTGGGGAAACTGCGGCGCGGAGTGATGGAGCTTTATATTTCCGACCATCCGCTGGATTGCCTGACCTGTGCGGCGAATGGCGATTGCGAGTTGCAGGATATGGCGGGCGCGGTGGGGTTGCGCGAGGTTCGGTATGGGTATGAAGGTGCCAATCATTTCGATGGCGCGAAGGACGAGTCCAACCCGTATTTCAGCTATGACCCTGCCAAGTGCATCGTCTGCAACCGCTGTGTGCGGGCGTGCGAGGAGGTGCAGGGGACGTTCGCGCTGACGATCACCGGGCGCGGGTTTGATAGCCGGGTGGCGCCGGGGGCGACGGATTTTCTCGGCAGCGAGTGTGTGTCGTGCGGGGCCTGTGTGCAGGCCTGTCCGACGGCGACGCTGATCGAAAAGAGCGTGGTGGCGATGGGCCAGGCGGAGAAATCCGTTGTCACCACCTGTGCCTATTGCGGGGTCGGCTGTTCGTTCCGGGCGGAGTTGCAGGGCGACCGGGTGGTGCGGATGGTGCCGCACAAGCATGGCGGGGCCAATGAGGGGCATTCCTGCGTGAAGGGGCGATTTGCCTGGGGCTATGCCACCCACCGCGACCGGATCACCAAGCCGATGATCCGCGCGGCGATCACCGATCCCTGGCGCGAGGTGTCGTGGGGGGTGGCGATCGAGCATGCGGCGGCAGAGTTCAAGCGCATCCAGGCGGTGCATGGGCGCGATGCCGTGGGGGCGATCTCGTCGTCGCGCTGCACCAACGAGGAGGTGTTCCTGGTGCAGAAGCTGGTGCGCGGGGCGCTGGGCAACAACAACATCGATACCTGTGCACGGGTGTGCCATGCGCCGACCGGGTATGGGCTGAAGACGGCGTTTGGGACTTCGGCCGGAACACAGGATTTCAAGTCGGTGGCGCTGGCGGATGTGATCCTGGTGATCGGCGCCAATCCGACCGATGGGCATCCAGTGTTTGCCTCGCGCATGAAGCGGCGGTTGCGGCAGGGGGCAAAGCTGATCGTGGCCGATCCGCGGCGGATCGATCTGGTGCGCTCGCCGCATGTGGCCGCTGCGCATCACTTGCAGTTGCTGCCTGGGACGAATGTGGCGCTGGTCAATGCGCTGGCGCATGTGGTGGTGAGCGAGGGGCTGCTGGATGAGCGGTTCGTGCGCGAGCGCTGTGATCTCGCGGCGTTCGAGGCGTGGGCGCGGTTTATTGCGTTGGAGGAAAATTCGCCCGAGGCGAGCGAGCGGTTCACCGGGGTGCCGGCGGCGGAGGTCCGGGCGGCGGCGCGGCTGTATGCCACGGCGGGGAATGGCGCGATCTACTATGGGCTGGGCGTGACCGAGCACAGCCAAGGCTCGACCATGGTGATGGGGATGGCGAACCTGGCTATGGCCACCGGCAATATCGGCCGCGAGGGGGTGGGGGTGAATCCGCTGCGCGGACAGAACAATGTCCAGGGCGCCTGTGACATGGGCTCGTTTCCGCACGAATTCTCCGGCTATCGCCATGTGGCCGACGATGCGACTCGGGACATGTTCGAGGCGACCTGGGGGCGGGCGCTGGACGGGGAGCCGGGGCTGCGCATTCCCAATATGCTGGATGCCGCGCTGGAGGGCGCGTTCAGGGGGATCTACATCCAGGGTGAGGACATCGCGCAGTCCGATCCCGACATCCAGCATGTCACGGCGGCTTTGCGGGCGATGGAATGCGTGGTGGTGCAGGACCTTTTCCTGAACGAAACGGCGCAGTACGCGCATGTGTTCCTGCCTGGCGCGTCGTTCCTGGAGAAGGACGGCACCTTCACCAATGCGGAGCGACGGATCAACCGGGTGCGCCAGGTGATGGCGCCGCTGTGCGGGATGGCGGAGTGGCAGGTGACGTCCGCCCTTTCGACCGTCCTGGGATTCCCGATGGCATATGGCCACCCCAGTGAGATCATGGCCGAGATTGCCCAGCTGACGCCGAGCTTTGCCGGGGTGACCTATGCCAAGCTGGAGCAGCTGGGCTCGGTGCAGTGGCCGTGCAACGCGGCGGCGCCGTTGGGGACGCCGCTGATGCATGTCGATCGCTTCGTGCGCGGCGCTGGCAAATTCATGATCACCGAATTTGTGCCGACCGAGGAGCGGACCGGGCCGCGCTATCCGTTGATCCTGACCACCGGGCGCATCCTGTCGCAATACAATGTCGGGCAGCAGACCGGGCGGACGGAAAATGTCGCCTGGCATGGCGAGGACGTGCTGGAGATCCATCCCTTCGATGCCGAGAGCCGGGGCGTCCGCGATGGCGACCTGGTGGCGCTGGCGAGCCGGTCGGGCGAGGTGGCGCTGCGGGCGGTGCTGTCGGAGCGGATGCAGCCGGGGGTGGTCTATACGACGTTCCATCACGCCCGCACCGGGGCGAATGTGATCACCACCGAGTTTTCCGACTGGGCGACCAATTGCCCGGAGTACAAGGTCACGGCCGTGCAGGTGCGGCGGACCAATGCGATTTCGCAATGGCAGGCGACGCATGAAGCCGAGGCCGGGGTGCTGCGTCGCATTGCGCCGGCGGCGGAATAGCGCATGGAGCGGTCGCGCAGGGTTCGCGGCGAGGCGCTGGGGCAGGGCGGTGCGGCGCGCGACGTTGACGTGCCCGTCGAGGTGGCGGTGAACTTTGTCTACGCCACCCTACCGCTTGCGGTGTTGATGGCGACACCTGCGGATTTCGAGGATTTCGCTGTTGGCTTCAGCGTGACGGAAGGTGTCGTGCGGAACGCGGCGGAGATACGCAGCGTCACAGTATCGACGGTACCGCGCGGGGTGGTGGTGGATGTCGACCTCGCGCCCGATGCGTTGCGCGGGCACCTGGCGCGGCGGCGCAGCATGGCGGGGCGGACCGGCTGCGGGCTGTGCGGCATCGAGAGCCTGGACCAGTTGCCCGAAGCGAGGCCGGTGGCCGCGGGGCCGGTGATCGGCTGGGCGGCGATCCGGCGGGCGCTGTTGGGGCTGGAGGCGCTGCATGGTGCCACACGGGCGGTGCATGCGGCGGCGTTCTGCGCGCCCGACGGGACGATCGTGCTGGTGCGCGAGGATGTCGGGCGGCACAACGCGCTGGACAAGCTGGTGGGCGCGTGCCTGCGCGCGGGCCACGCCGCCGGACACGGGTTTGTGGTGCTGACCAGCCGGTGTTCGTTCGAGATGGTGGAGAAGGCGGCGACGTTTGGCGCGGCGACGGTGGTGGCGATCTCGGCACCGACCTCGCTGGCGATCGAGCGGGCGGAGGCGCTGGGGGTGCGGCTGGTCGCGATCGCCCGGCCGGATGGGGCGATCGGCTTCACGCCGCTGGGCGGCGGGCGGGAGGCGGTGGCATGAGCCGTGAAGACGCCGCCCGGCTGGGCCACATGGCCGGTCAGATCGCGGCGTTCTTTCACTACCTGCCGGAGGAAGAGGCGGCGGCGGCGATTGCCGGGCATATCAACCAGTTCTGGTCACCGCGGATGCGCGCAAAGCTGGTGGGCCAGTCCGGCGCTGACCAGACGCTGGATCCCCTGGTCCGTCGTGCGCTGGGGCAGGTTCGCATCGTGCGTGATCGCCGATAGGCAAGCACCGGGCAGAGCCCAGCGCTTGATTGTCAGTAGCGTCGGTCGCGGGGCGCGTAGCGTTGGCGTTCGGACTGGTCGTATAGGTAGCCGCCAGCTCCGCCGACGCCGGCGCCGAGCAGGGCGCCGAGCCCGGCATTGCCGCTGAACGAGCCGATGACGCCGCCGAGGGCGCCGCCGCCCAGTGCGCCGACGGCGGTGCGCTGTTGGGTCTGGTTCATGTCGCCGCAGGCGGCCAGCCCGAGGCCGGCGACCAGCACTGTGGCGAGACGGATGATTCGCATGTCTTTTTCCTCTCGCTCAGCGTGACTGGCGCGCGGCACGGCCGGCTTGGGCCGGCGGGCAGGGGTAGCGGGCCTGGGCCCAGCGCAGGAAGCCGTCCAGCGCCGGATCGTCGGCGAAGCGCGGCGTCGCGCGGGCCCATTGGGCGAAGTCGACGCCGGATTCGGCGACTGTGGGTACCCGTTCCGGCAGGCAGAACAGCGGCCGGATGGGGCCGCGCGCCGGGTGCAGCAGGGAGTGGTATTGGCCGGCGGCGGTCAGGAAGCCTTGGCAATAGGCGATTGCCTCCAGCCGCGGCATGCCGCCCCATTGCGGGTCGCACAGGGCAGCGAGGTCGCGCACCGTGTCGGCGTGGGTCAGGATGGCCGCGCCGGGATTGGGGCCGGGCGGCGGTGGCTGGGCAAGTGCTGGGGCGGCAGAGAGGGCGAGGCCGAGAGCCACGGCCAGGATGGGCGCAGAGGCGATGTGCATCGTGTCCTCCTTCTATTGGCGGAAATGGGCGTGGCAATTGGACCGCAGCACAGGCTTAGCCGGCTAAAAGCATGTATTCGGTGGCGCCCGGCCGGTTATCGTTGACGCTTGTATGCAAGTTCTACCGGCACCAACAGTAGTCGCAATTTTCTGGCCGTCTACTGATAAATATTGCGGAATCTACTCATGCGGCCGCGGCAATTCTGGTGCGGCGGGAAGATCAGATGAACTGGCCGCGCAGGAAGCCGAGCGCGGGCAACGGCTGCCAGCCGCGCGGCAGGTCGGCGCGACGCATCGGGGCGACACTGTAGCGCGGGGCGGGCTGGCGCGAGGTGCGCAGGAAGCCGGCATGGGCGGCGACCTGCTGTTCGCGCCAGGCGCGATCCTCGAGGGCGGCGGTGCGGCTGGGATAGATGTTGGCAACGCGGGTGGTGCGGCCGATGGAGGCGATCACCGCCCACCAGGTGTCGTCGCGGGCGCGCGGGAGGGTGATGACCTCACTCATGCGGGGCTGCCGTCGGCATGCGCACCTCGTCGATGGTTGCGGCGCGAATGATACCGCCGATGACGCGGGCGTCCAGCCGAATCAACCGGCGGGGGAGGGTGGTTGGGTCGCCAGGAAATGCGCGGTGGCGGCATGGGCGTCGTGCCAGCGGGCGAGGCTGGGGCGGCCGGTGCGCCAGGGCCAGACGGTGTGGCGGCGGTCGCAGTAGCCGAGTGCGCACGCCAGGGCGAGGGCGGCGGTGGGATGGGCGGGCGGGGTGTGTTCCAGCGCGTCGGCAATGCGGTTCGCCCGTGTTGCTTCGAGCGCCAGCACGGCGGGCGAGCGTTCATGTTCGGGGCGGCGCAGTTCGCGGTTCCAGACGGCGATGCCGTCCAGCAGGCCCATCGCGCGGCCGAGTTCGGCCAGGCCGGCTTGGGTTTGCGGGATGAGGGGCGCGGCTGCATGCAGGCGGTCGAGGTGCGTCAGGATCAGCAGGGTTTCGCCCAGTGCGGTGCCGTCATCCAGCACCAGGGTGGGCACGCGGCCGGACGGGTTGTGCGCCAACAGCACCGAGCCGGGGTCGCGCAGGGTGGCTTCGCGTTCCTCGATGCCGCCGATGGCACGGTCGCGCCACGCGATGCGGATCATGCGGGCATAGGGCGAGCCCGGCGAGAAGAACAGCAGCATGGTCAGCCGGCGAGCGCGCGGCCGAAGACGTCGGGATCGACGTTGCCGCCGCTCAGCACGGCGCCGACGATTTTGCCCTTTGCGTCGAACTTCCCGGCCAGCAGGGCGGCGAGACAGACCGCGCCGCCGGGTTCGACCACCAGCTTGAGATGGCTGAAGGCGAAGCGGATGGCGGCCATGACTTCCTCGTCGGTGACCGCGATGCCGCCGGCCAGGCGCGGATGGTTGATCGAGAAGGTGAGCCGGCCGGGCGAGTGGGCCAGCAGGGCGTCGCACAGGGTGGAGCCGCCGGGCGGGTTGGTTTCCCGGTTGCCGGAGGCCAGCGAGCGGCCGGTGTCATCCCAGCCGGCGGGTTCGACGGCGTAGACGCGCGTGGTCGGTGAGGCGCCTTCGATGGCCAGGGCGCAGCCGGCGATCAGGCCGCCGCCGCCGGTGCAGGCGAGCAGGGCATCCATGGTCAGGCCGGCGGCCTCGGCGTCGTCGACCAGCTCGATGGCCAGGGTGCCCTGGCCGGCGATGACGTCCGGGTGGTCGAAGGGCGGGACCAGCACGGCACCGCTGGCTTCGGCGTGGGCGCGCGTCATGCCTTCGCGGTCGTCGGTGTGGCGGTTGTAGCGGCGGATTTCGGCGCCCCAGCGGCGGGTGCTCTCGACTTTGATGGCGGGGGCATCGTCGGGCATGAAGATGGTGGCCAGGGCACCGACGGAGTGGGCGGCGAAGGCGGTGGCCTGGGCGTGGTTGCCGGAGGAATGGGTGACGACGCCGGCCCGGCGCTGGGCGGCGTCGAGCTGGAGGATGGCGTTGCTGGCGCCGCGCAGCTTGAAGCTGCCTGTGCGTTGGAGGGTTTCCGGCTTGAGCAGGATGGTGCCGCCGGTGAGTTGGTCCAGCAGCGGGTTGCGGATCATCGGGGTGCGCACCACCAGGGGGGCGATGCGGGCGCGTGCGGCCATGACGTCATCAAAGGTTGGGACGTCGCCGTAGATCGGTGACTGCATCGGCCTCTCCTATCGCGGGCGCGGCAGCAGGGCGGCGGGCTGGGTGCCGTGCTGGAAGATGCCACGATACAGCCGGAACCCCTCCGCCGTCATCCCATTGCGGGTGCGGTCGAGCGTGGCGGCCGGGGCGAGGCTGGCCCAGTCGCGCTGGTCCGGCCGGTCGTCGCGCCGGGTGCTGCGCAGGAGCAGGCCGGTCTGGCCGGTCATCGTGGCGCGGGCGTCGGGCAGGCGGAACAGCGCCCAGCGATCCTCCAGCCCGATGACGGTCAGTCCCGGCGGCAGCAGCCGAGCCATCAGGGCGGCATGGCCGTAATTGTCCGAGGCGACGAAACTGGCACCTTCGCGCCGGGCAGTCTCGGCGACGGTGTCGGCCAAAAGCTGCCAGCCGCCGAGACGCAACAGGGTGGGGTCAAGGCGCATCGGCAGGGCGACCGGGGCCAGCGCGGCCTGGGTCCAGGTGATCGCGGTGAGCGCGAAGCCGAGGACCAGGCCGGGGCGCACCCAACGCTGCCAGCTTGCACCCAGGCCGGCGGCGGCGATGCAGGCGGCGGGGTAGAGGATGCCGGGCCAATTCGCCTGGACCCGCTCGCCCAGGGCATGCAGCACGAAGATCACCGCCGGCATCGCCGACAGGCCGGACAGCAGCACCCAGCCGGGCGGGCCGCTTGTGCCGCGCGCGACGCTGGCCCACACGCCGATGGCGGCGAGCGCCGCGATGATCGGGGTGGCGAGGCCGAGCTGTCCGCCGATCAGCTCGGCCTGGAACTGCAATATCCGCCACGGCGTGGCCTGGCCGCCCCGCGTCGCCTGTTTGATCAGGCTGACCCAGTCATGCTCGGCGTTCCACAGTAGCATCGGCGCCAGGATCGACAGGGCGAGTGCGGCGCCGGCCCAGAGCTGCCAGCCGCGCAACCAAGGGCGATGGCCCGGGATGGCGGCGACCCAGAGCAGGATGCCGGGCAGCATCAGGGCGGCGGAGTATTTGCTGAGCCCGGCCATGCCCGCCGCCGCACCGGCCGCCAGCCACCAATCGGCCCGCCGTGTCGCCTGCAGCCGGCCGAGCGCCCAGAGTACCGCAGTCCAGAAGAACAGCAGCGGCGTGTCCGGCGTCATGGTCACGCTGCCGATGCCGAACAGCAGCGTGGCATTCATCAGCGCGGCGGCGACCACGCCAGCATGGCGGCGGGCAGCCTCATCGCCGGGCAGCAGGTCGCGCGCCGCCTGCGCCAGCAGCAACGAGCCCAAGGCGGCGGAGAGCGGGGCGAGCAGCCGCACCCCTAGCGCGCCATCGCCGGCAAGGGCGGTACCGGCGGCGATCCACAGCGCCACCATCGGGGGATGATCGAGATAGCCCGGCGCCAGTGCCCGCGCCCAGACCCAGTAATAGGCCTCGTCGGCCGAGAGCGGAGTGGCGCCGGCGACACCAAGGCGGAGCAGGGTCAGGAGCGCCAGTGCCGCCAGGCCGAGTCGCTCGGCCCGGAGCAGCCCGCTCAGAGCGGCACGCCGGCGAGGTTGCGGCTGGTGCGGATGGTTTGCAGCGTCTGGACCCGGCCGACATTGGCCGCCCCGGTCAACTTCTGGGTCAACAAGTTCTCATGCGCGGTGTCGCGCGCCACCAGCCGAAGCAGGAAATCGCCGCCGCCGCGGATCATGTGGCACTCACGCACCTCGGGCCATTCGGCGCACATGGCTTCGAAGGCGGACAGCACCACCTCTTTTTGACTTTCCAGCCCGACGATGGCGAAGAAGGTGATCTCCCAGCCCAGCTTCTGCGGCTCGGAATCGGCGTGGTAGCCGCGGATGATGCCGGCCTCCTCCAGCCGGCGGACGCGGCGCAGGCAAGGCGGCGCGGAGATGCCCGCCCTGCGGGCCAGCTCGACATTGGTCATACGGCCATCGGCCTGCAATTCGGCCAGGATGCGGCGGTCGATCGCGTCCAGTATGGGTGTCTCGGGCGACGGTTTCATCGGTGGACGGATCTTCCCCAGGGTCAGGTCGTTGCCGAATTCGGCTAGGCTGACGAAATATTATTGCACAGGACAGCTTGCACAAGGCCTGCTTGCTTGAAGCGCACCCCTGCCGCCCCTAGTCTGCCGCGATTATCGATCGGAATCTGCTGGCATGGCCACGACGACCCACCGAACCCGCGTGCTGATTATCGGCGCCGGCCCCGCCGGCTATACCGCCGCGATCTATGCCGCGCGCGCCAGCCTGGAACCGATGCTGGTGGCCGGCTTGCAGCCGGGCGGGCAGCTGACGATCACCACCGATGTAGAGAACTATCCCGGTTTCGCCGAGGCGATTCAGGGACCGTGGCTGATGGAGCAGATGCAGAAACAGGCCGAGCATGTCGGCACCCGGATTGCGTACGACATCATCACCAAGGTGGATTTTTCCGCCCGGCCGTTCCGCTGCGAGGCCGACTCGGGCGACATCTACATCGCTGATTCCATTATTATCGCCACCGGGGCGCAGGCGCGCTGGCTCGGGCTGGAATCCGAGCAGCGGTTGCAGGGGTTTGGTGTCTCCGCCTGTGCCACCTGCGACGGTTTCTTTTTTCGCGGCAAGCGGGTGGCGGTGATCGGCGGTGGAAACACGGCCGTCGAGGAAGCGCTCTATCTGGCCAATCTGGCGAGCGAGGTGACGCTGATCCACCGGCGCGACAGCTTGCGGGCCGAAAAGATCTTGCAGGCCCGGTTGTTTGCCCATCCGCGCATCAAGGTGGTGTGGAACGCCGTGGTGGAAGAGATCACCGCCGCCGCCGCGCCAGTCACGGTGAATGGGCTGCGTTTGCGCGATATCGCGACATCGGCGGAACGGTTGCTGGAAATTGATGGGGTTTTCATCGCCATCGGGCATACGCCGACCACTTCGGTATTCCAGGGCCAGCTCGCCCTGGATGGCGAGGGCTACGTGCAAACGCCGCCGGGATCGACCCGTACATCGGTGCCCGGGGTGTTCGCGGCGGGCGATGTGCAGGACAAAGTGTGGCGTCAGGCGGTCACAGCCGCAGGAACTGGTTGCATGGCAGCCCTGGAAGTCGAAAAGTGGCTGGCCGAGCATGCTGCCGATTCGCACGCATTGGGTGTCGCCGCGACATAGGCGTCGATCACGGCGGACCGCGAGGGCTAAGGGCTATCCTGGCTCCTTTGGAGCGAGGAACAACAAAGGGCGTCGCACCGCATCGCAAAGGGTGGGGTGGGGCGACAGGGGAATTGCTTCACCATGGACTGGGACAAACTGCGCGTGTTCCACGCTGTCGCAGAGGCGGGCAGCTTCACGCATGCCGGCGACACGCTGAACCTGAGCCAGTCGGCGGTCTCCCGCCAGATTTCGGCATTGGAGGAGGCACTTCAGGTGCCGCTGTTCCATCGCCATGCGCGCGGGTTGATCCTGACCGAGCAAGGCGAGAGCCTGAACCGGACGGTGCGCGAGGTCTTTGCCAAGCTGGCGATGACCGAAGCGCTGCTGACCGAGAGCAAGGAACGGCCGGCTGGCCGGCTGAAGGTGACCACGACGGTGGGCTTCGGCTCGTCCTGGCTGGCGCCGCGGCTGCATACCTTCCTGGAGCAGTATCCGGATGTGAGCATGCAGCTTTTGCTGGATGACACCGACCTGGACCTGGCGATGCGCGAGGCCGATGTGGCGATCCGCATGCATGCGCCCAAGCAGCCGGATCTGGTGCAGCGCCATCTGACCGCGCTGGAATGGCATGTTTGCGCCTCGCCGGAATACCTTAAGCAGCACGGCACGCCGAAGACGGCCGAAGAGCTGGACAGCCACAAGCTGATCCTGTTCGGCGACCATCATCCGCCGGTGCAGGACATCAACTGGCTGGCCGAAGCCGGACGCCGCGCCGGCAGCCCGCGCAAGGCGGTGCTGGAGGTCAATTCGCTGCGCGCCATGTACGCAACTTGCCGTGCCGGTCTCGGGATCACCGCGATCCCCGACTACATGCATATGGACAATGACGGCCTGGTGCGGGTGCTCGGCGACGTGAAGGCGCCGAAGATCGATGTGTATTTCGTGTATCCTGAGGAGTTGCGTAATTCCAAGCGAGTGGCGGTGTTCCGGGATTTCCTGCTGGGTCAGCTCGCCCAGCGGTAAGCCTGGCGCGATCACATGGCTGTGATGCTGGAAATGGCGGCGCGGTTGACGCGCCGCCATTTGCACGTCCACGTGGCGGGATCATCACGGGAATTTAACAATACCGACATCGCGTTGCCACAAAATGCTGCTGAATCAACGAATACGACGCGTGATTTGCGCGAAAGGCTTGGCCGTATTGGGCTTTTGGCCATGGTCGGGCGCCGCAGCGCACCATAGCTTCCCGGCGTTGGTTTCGGACGGGTCCGGAGCGTAACGCCAGGCTTGCTGCCACCCTTGCGGCGTCACGATAGCCCCCCGGGCGGGGCACTTGGACCCTTCGTTGAAGTTTCCCGCCCATTGCGGCGGGGAAGGGGGCCTTTGGGCTCCTGCGTCTCCCAGACGTGAAGCCTCCCTGTACACTTGCCCCGCGGTGTGAACCGCGGGGCTCTTTTTTGCCCAGCAGCTGGTCCGGCGCCATGCCAATCACGTGCTAGGCGGGCAGGGTGATGCTTGCCCGTAATCCGCCGCCTGGACGGCGGGCCAGCACGACATCGCCGCCATGGGCCCGCAGGATGTTGCGCGCGATCGGCAGACCGAGCCCGACCCCGCCGGTTTCCCGATTGCGGCTGGCTTCGAGGCGCAGGAACGGCAGGAACACGCGCTCCAGGTCCTCGGGGGCAATGCCGGGGCCGGTATCATCGATATGCAGCGTCACCATCCCGCCGGCCGGCGGCTGCAATGTCGCATGCGCGCTGCCGCCGTAGTTCAACGCATTGGCGATCAGGTTCGTCAGTGCCCGCTTCATCGCCATCGGGCGGGCGGTCACGGCCAGCTGCGACGGGCCGTGGAACGCGATTGCCACGGGATCGAGCAGCGGGCGGGCGTCGCCAGCCTCGTGCAGTACCGTGGTCACCAGGGCGGCGAAGTCCAGCTTCGTTGCCGGCTCGGACAGGGTTGCATCGCGTCCAAAGGCCAGGGTTGCCGATATCATGGCTTCCAGCTCGTCCAGGTCGCCGATGATCCGGCGGCGCTGTTCGTCGTCCTCCACATCCTCGGCGCGCAGCCGCAGCCGGGTGATCGGCGTGCGCAAGTCATGGCCGATGGCGGTCAGCAGGAAGGTGCGGTCATCGACGAAACGGCGGATGCGCGCGGCCATGGTGTTGAACGCCGCCGCCGCCAGCGCCAGTTCGGCCGGCCCGCTTTCCGGCAGCGGCGGCGCGTTGACGTCGCGCCCCAGCGCCTCGGCCGCCGCCGCCAGCGTTCCCACCGGCCGGATCAGCCGCTGGACCGCCCAGAGCGTCAGCAAGGTCGCCACCACCGACATCACGGCAAATGTCGGCAGGAAGGCGCCGGAATGCCAGGGCCAGATCGGCGACAGCGTCATGTCGGCCTGCAGCCACTCGCCCTCGGGCAATTGCAGCACGACGACGATCCGCTCTTGCCGCGCGTCGCTGTGCACCAGGATCGCCCGCGGGCGCAACGACTCCGGCAGCGGCATCATCTGCATGTCCGATCGCAGCCGCCGTTGCAGCGCCGCGGGCGCCATCGGCAAGGCGACCGCCGGTTGATCGCTGGCCAGCCGGACGGTCATCGCGACATTCAGGCGCGACTGGTCGATCAAGTTGGCGCGGTGTTCCGGGCGCGCCAGAACCTGGCTGCGATAGACCGCGACGACCTGTCGGGACAGCTCGCTTTCCTGGGCCGAGTTCAGCAATTCGGCGCGGTCGAGCGAGTAAAGGCTCAGGCCGCCCACCTGGGTGACCAGCAGCCCGCCCAACAGCAGCACGGCGGTGCGTGCGGCCAGGCTGGAGGCCCAATGTTTCAAACCGTGGTGGCCTTGCACCATATCGCCGCCCCAGCCCGTGCCGGGGCGCGCGTCAGATGCTCAACCGCGGGCAACGTCGGCGGCGAGGACATAGCCGCCGCCGCGGACCGTCTTGATGAGCTGGGCATGGCGGCCGTCATCTTCCAGCTTGCGACGCAGCCGGCTGATCGCAACATCGATCGCCCGGTCGAACGGCCCGGCCTGGCGGCCGCGCAGCAAGTCCAGCAGCATCTCGCGCGTTACCACCTTGTTGGCGCGGTCCAGCAGCGCCACCAAAAGGTCGTATTCGCCACCGGTCAGCGGTACCTCGATGCCATCCGGGTTCAACAGCCGGCGGCGCGCCGCATCGAGGGTCCAGCCGGCGAAGGACAGCAGCTTGCTGCCGGTTTCGCGCGCCTCGCCGGATTCGCTGCCCCGGCGCAGCACCGCGCGCATCCGCGCCAGCAATTCGCGCGGGTTGAACGGCTTGGCGATATAGTCGTCGGCGCCGAGCTCCAGGCCGATGATGCGGTCGTTCTCGTCGCTCAATGCCGTCAGCATGACCATCGGGATGTCGGATTCCGAGCGCAGCCAGCGCGCAAATTCGAGCCCGCCCTCGCCCGGCAGCATCAGGTCGAGGACCACGAGTTGAAAACTCATCGTCGGCCAGACCCGCCGCGCCTCGCGGGCGTCGCGTACGGCGGTGACGCGGAACTGCTGGCGCTCAAGATAGCGCGCCAGGAGTTCGCGAATTTCATGATCGTCGTCGATGACCAGGACGTGTGGGCTGACAGTGACGGTGGCGGCTTCCATACGAGTCACGATACGCTAGGTAAACCGATTTGGGCAAAGCGTCTGGATCATTTGTTGCAGTTTGCAATGATAAGAATAACAACGCGCTCCTGGCGCGGCCAGATATGTGAGGTCTCGTGAATTTTCCCCATCCGCCGCCGCACGCCCGCGCGGCCCTCGGCCAGCTTGTGGCAGCCGATCCGGACCTGGCGGGCATCGAGGCCGCCGCCGGCCCGCTGCCGTGGCGCAGCCGCCCGGCCGGTTTCGAGGGGTTGCTGCAGGCCATCGTCGGCCAGCAGATCAGCAACCAGGCCGCCGCCGCGATCTGGGGCCGGTTGCGCGCGGTTCCCGGCGCGGTGGCACCCGACGGCTTGCTGGCGTTGGATGAAGAAGCGTTGCGTGGCGCCGGGCTGTCGCGGCCCAAGGTGGCCCATGCGCGCGCGCTGGCCGCCGCTTTTGCCGATGGGCGATTGGAGGAAACCGCCATTGCCGCGATGGAAGACGAGGCAGCGATTGCCGCCATCGCGGCGGTGCGCGGCATGGGGCGCTGGTCGGCCGAGGTCTATCTGTTGTTCGCCCTGCAACGTGACGACGTGTTCCCGGCCGGCGATTTGGCTTTGGCAGGTGCCGCGGCGGCGCTGAAGGGCTTGCCGGCGCGGCCGGGACCGGTGGCGTTGCGCGCGTTGGCGGACGGGTGGCGGCCGTGGCGCGGGCTGGCGGCGCGGCTGTTGTGGCACCATTGGCGCTTTCTGACCGGGCGACCGGCCTTCGACGATATCTCCGCCATCGCGCCAACGGCGTCGAATCCGCCGCCGTGATGCAGGCAATGCAACGCTTTGTTCATCCCAAGCTGCGAAAACCGGGCATGTCCCGCAGGCTATTCGTTTTGGCACTCAACCGAAGCGGATGACGGCGGGACAGGCAACTTAACGCCGATGGCCGCAAGCAGCGTTATTGACACTGGCGGTACTGCCGTCGTCATACCGCGCGGCGGGCCATCGGTCAGTCTGGGAATCCGTATGTCCGCGCAGCTTGGAGCGAGCTTCTCGTTGCCGAAGCCGGTGTTGGGGTATCATCCCGGCACCTTCCTGGAACGTGGCGCGAGCGTGCCGTTCACCACGCCGCATCTGAACGGCGCGCGAGCCCGCCCGGCCGAGCGCGGCGGCCTGGAATTCACCGTCGCCAACCCGTCGGGCGGCCGCGGCCTGTACATCGTGCCGTGGGAGGGGGTATACGCGTTGTGCCGGCCCACCATGCACGACTGCCGGTTGATTGCGCTGTTGTCGGGCATGCGCGGTGTGACGCCGGTTGCCATTCGCACCGCCGCGCGCACCATCGCCGCCGAGGGGCTGGCCGGCCGCGCCGCGCGCAGTGCCGCCGAGGAGGCGATCGCGATCGATGAGAAGGCGCGCATGATGTCCAACTTCCAGCTGCTGCTGGAACTGGTGAACCAGGTGGAATCGGCCGAGCGGCCAGGCGGCAACGTCAATCTGGACAACGCAACCGACCTGGAACGGCGGGCGCGGCACGCGGTGGCGCAGATCGCGCCGGCGCTGGACCGTTCGACCGAACAGATCGCCACCTGCCTTGAGGACTTGGCCGGGCTGTTCAGCAATGTCGGCGTTGGCCGGCTGGCGGCCGGCAGCCGGGTGCCGCGCATCGTGGCGGGGCTCGCCTCGTTGCGCGATGCCATGGCCGCCTGGGCGCGCAGCCACCCCGATGACAGCGGCGGTGACGCGGCACGGATTGCCGAGTCGGCCGAAGTGACCCTGACCTGTGTGCGCAACGTGCTTGCGGAGGTTCATGCCTTGCCGCGCGATATGACCGGGCTGTTGCGCCTCTGGCTGAGGGATCCGCTCGAGCTGTCGACCCTGGTTGCCCGGCCGGATTGGCTCGTCGATGGCTGGGAGCGCATCACCCTGTTGTGGCAGACCGCCGATGTGATGGGGCGCGAGCCGACGCTGGCCGAGATGGCCGGCCAGATCCCCGGCATGCCAAAGGAGGTGGCCGATTGGTGCCGCTTCCCGATGCCCGGGCTGAGCGAAAGCACGCCGCGCCGGCGCATGGTGACGATGCTGGAAGACTGGCGCACCGGGGCACCGATGTACGACCTGATCGCCCGCAACGAGAGAATTCTGGCGATGGCGCCATGAACAGCACGCCCGGCAGCAACCCCCTGACCGACAAGTCCGGCCGGCTGGGCGAGATACGTTCGCTGAACCGGCATCTGGTATCCGCACAGGACGTCAAGATCCTCAAGGTGGTCGCCATGGTCGACGCCCTGCCGGCGCGCGGCGACGCCGACTCGTTGATCGCGCCGCTGCGGCCACGCCTCGCCCAGTTGCGGCCGCGCCGGCCGCTGAGCGCGCAACGGCTGTTGTTCACCCCGCTGGACCCCGTCCTGGTGCCGCCGGCGCAATGGCGGCGCGGCGCGCTGACCATCCCGCGCACCGCCGTCGGGTGCCTGATCCGGCAGTTCACCGCGCTTGATCCCGCGTTGATGGAGGCGGTGGCGCAGGAGGTGGCCGGCGGCACGTTTGCCGATGAGCTGCTGTTGCAGCGCGCCGGCACGCGGCTATGGGCGCGGGCCGCCGCCCTGCTCGCTGCAACGCCGCCGCCCGCCGATTGGGCAGAGGCAACCGGGCTGGCCGATGCCGATTATCGCGCCATCCGTGATGCCGTGGTGCTGGTGTTGCGGCACGCGCCGGCGATGTCCACCCAGGTGAACGCCGACCCGCTGGACGCGGGTGTGATCACCCGGATTTTGACCGAGGCGGCGTTCGAGCCCGACGGCTTGGGCGTGTTGATCAGCGTGATGCTGTACTGGCTCCCGGGCTCGGCGGCACAGGTCCTGGACGCCACCTCGGCCCATGCAGCACCCACCGGCCTGCCAGGACGTACCGCCACCGAGCGCGCGGTGGAGCACGTGCTGGAGAACATCGAGGCCGAGCAGGGGGCATCCAAGGACGGCGTCGCCGACCTGCCGCGCCTGCGCCGCACCATCGCCATGCTGGATCAGCTGGAGGCCAGTTCCACCGGCCGGCCAACCCGCAGCGCCCGCATCAACGCCACCCGCGCTCGCGTCGACAGCGCCTGCCGCGCCCAGTTCCAGACGATGGTGCAAAACCAGGTGACCAGCCGGCTGGCGGGCGGATTGCCGCAGGCGCCGGACGAAATCGCCGCGTTCGAGGCCGCCGCGCGCGACATCCGCCGGTTCGAGGGCGTGGCCCGCCGGATCAGCGGCTCGGACCACTACGACCGCCAGTTGCGCAGCACCATCGATGGCCTCGCGCCGAATGCCGGTGATGACAGCGAAAGCCGGGTCGACCGGCTAAGGCTGGCTGAAATCCTGCTCGGGCCAGAAAAAGCGCTGCAAATGCTGATGGAGGCCGAAAAACCAGCCAAGGGTTAGCCCCCCCGGCCGCCCCCCCGCCCCCCCCCTGGCCGTCAAGTGGCCGCCAGCAATTCCGCCGCCAACGCCCGCCACTCCGCCTCCAGTGCGGTCGCGGGCATGCTGCGGCCGGCACGAGCGTACCAATAGCCGGCATTGGCCAGGTCGCCCTCCTTGCGATGCAGATAGGCATGCACCGCTGCCCCGATGCGGTCGTCCTGGTCCTGCGCGCAGCCATGCGCGCGGCCCCAGTCGCCCTTGGCATCCCACCACAGCCCCTGCACGGCCAGCGGCAATCCCGCCGGCGGCGCATCGGCACCCAACGATGCCGTGAAGTCCGCGACAGTGACCATCGCCATCCTCCGCTCAGGCGCCCAGCAGCCGGCGCAGCTTACGCACCGCGCTGTCGGGCGTGCTCAACACCTTCTTGCCGGTGACCGCCGCCACGGCGCCGGCAGCGCGCGCCAGGCTGAACTGCGACAGCGCGATGACGTCGCAATCCGCCAGCCCGGCGGCGGCAATGGCGGCCAGCCGGTCGTGCTCTGCCCCCTCGCCCCGGTCCAGCGCCGCCAACGCCCCCGTGGCCAGGCATGGCACCAGCGTGAGGCCCGGCGCCGCCACGGCAAATTCCGCCGGCATCGAGGCCAGGGTGGGGGCAAAGCTCGCCATCAACCCGACCCGGCCATGCGACCCGACCAGCAACAGCGCCTCCTCGATCATGGCCTCGTTCGGCTTCAGCACCGGCATCGGCGCCAGGGCCGCGGCACAGGCCTCGATGCAGGGCCCGAAAGCCGAGCAGGTGAACAGGATGGCGTCCGCACCCGTCCCGGCCGCGTATCGCGCCAGCGCCAGGAAGCGCCCGGTCATCGCCGGCGTCAGCGCTCCGTCGCGCGCGAGATCTGCCGACAGGCTGTCATCCAGCAGGTTGGTGCGGTGGATTTCCGGCCACAGGCGAGCAAATGCGTCCTCGATCGGTGCAAGCGAATGGGCGAGGGCGTGGATCAGGGCGATGCGCATTCCCGACGATACCGCGCTCCCCCCAATTGGACCACCCGATTGGGCCACTCGATCCTGGCAAAGGTTGAACCAGCGCGCCCGCCGTGGCACGACGCGCGGGACAGCAGGAACCCTTCGATGCTCAGGCGGTTTTACGACAATGTGCTGGCCCTGGCCGCCAGCCGGTATGCACCTTGGTGGCTGGCGGTGATCA
The DNA here is from genome assembly GCA_945869965.1 of Asaia bogorensis. Lineage (GTDB taxonomy): Bacteria > Pseudomonadota > Alphaproteobacteria > Acetobacterales > Acetobacteraceae > CAMDGX01. Next base: position 20,380 of record CAMBRC010000019.1, on the reverse strand, counting down.
GCTTCAGCGAAAGCAGCTTCTTTCCGATCCCGCCGGACGCGCTGCTGATCCCGATGTGCCTGGCGCGGCCGGACCGGGCCTGGCGCCTGGCGCTGATCTGCACTGTCTCCAGCGTGGTCGGCGGCGCCTTCGGCTATCTCATCGGCTATGCGTTGTTCGAGGTGCTGGCCGCCGCGGTGATCCAGTTCTACCACTACGAGGCGGCGTTCGAGCGCTTCCGCGCCATGTACGCTGAGTACGGGCTGTGGGTGATCCTGGTGAAGGGGTTCACGCCGATCCCCTACAAGATCGTCACCATTGCCTCCGGCGCGGCCGATTTCAATTTTGTCGTGTTCATGCTGGCCAGCCTGGCGACGCGCGGCGCCCGGTTCTTCCTGGTGGCCGGACTGATCCGCGCCTATGGTGAGCCGGTGCGCGGCTTCATCGAGCGGCGCCTGACGCTGGTGACCACCCTGGGCGTGGTTGGCATTGTCGGCGGCTTCCTGTTGCTGAAGCTCCTATAACGCGCGCGCATCGCTTCGCTCGGGCCCTTGCTCTCGAAGGCCCGCGCCGCTAAGCCCTCGCGCTTCGCCCGCCTCCGCTGCGACGCAACAAGGTTGCCAAAATGTTCTCACGCCTGCTCGGGTTCATGTCCGCCGACATGGCCATCGACCTCGGCACCGCCAACACCCTGGTCTACGTCAAGGGCCGCGGCATCGTGCTTGACGAGCCCAGTGTCGTGGCAATCGCCGAGATCCGTGGCAAGAAACAGGTCCTGGCGGTCGGCGAGGAGGCCAAGCTGATGCTCGGCCGCACGCCGGGCAACATCCAGGCGATCCGCCCCCTGCGCGACGGCGTCATCGCCGATTTCGAAGTGGCGGAGGAGATGATCAAGCATTTCATCCGCAAGGTGCACAACCGCCGCGGTTTCGCCTCGCCGATCATCATCGTCTGTGTCCCCTCCGGCTCCACCGCCGTCGAGCGCCGCGCCATCCAGGAGAGCGCCGAGTCCGCCGGCGCGCGAAAAGTGTTCCTGATCGAGGAACCGATGGCCGCGGCGATCGGCGCCGGCCTGCCGGTGACCGAGCCCAGCGGGTCCATGGTCGTGGACATCGGCGGCGGCACCACCGAGGTGGCGGTGATTTCGCTCGGCGGCATCGTCTATGCCCGCAGCGTGCGCGTCGGTGGCGACAAGATGGACGAGGCGATCATCAGCTATATCCGCCGTCACTATAACCTGCTGATCGGCGAATCCTCGGCCGAGCGCATCAAGATGGATATCGGCGCCGCCTCCGCCCCCTACGACAACGAGGAAGGCCCGTTCCGCGAGGTCAAGGGCCGCGACCTGATGAACGGCGTGCCGCGCGAGATCGTGGTCAGCCAGCGCTCGATCGCCGAAAGCCTGGCCGAACCCGTCACCGCCATCGTCGAGGCGGTCAAGGTCGCCCTGGAGAACACCCCCCCCGAACTGGCCGCCGACATCGTCGACAAGGGTATCGTCCTGACCGGTGGCGGCGCCCTGCTGAACCGCCTGGACCAGGTCCTGCGCGACGCCACCGGCCTGCCGGTCGTGGTCGCCGAAGACGCGCTGCAATGCGTGGCCCTCGGCACCGGCCGCGCGCTGGAAGAAATCAAGCGCCTGCGCAACGTGCTGACGTCGATGTACTAAACAGGGAAGGCCAGGGCTCTGCGTACTAAACAGGGAAGGCCAGGGCTCTGCCCTGGACCCGTCGTGCGGGAGCACGCTTGCGCGTGACGGGGCGTCGCCCCAGGCCCCAGCTATTGGCATGCTGTGCCTTGCGGCGAACGGATGAAGTTTTTTTGCTTCTTTTTGTTCACAAAAAGAAGGCCTTGCTTCCCTCCTCCAAGCCCCGCCGTGCTATGACTACCCTGACTCCCCCCGATGCGGAGATGACGTGATCCGGCTTTCGGTCCCCTTGCGACAGGCGCTTGCCAGGCTGACGCTGCCCATTTTCATCGTGGCATCGTTCGCCCTGATGCTGCTCGGCAAAGCCGACACGCTGTTGGCCGAGCGCGTCCGCATGACCGTGGCCGACGCGCTGGCACCGCTCTATGCGGCGCTGGCCGAGCCGCTCTCGGTGGTGCACCGCGGCATCGAAGGCACGCGCAACCTCGCCACGGTCTACGAGGACAACGCCAGGCTGCGCGAGGAAAACGAGCGGCTGCGGCGCTGGCAATCCGTGGCGCTCGCGCTCGACGCCGAGAACGTCACCCTCAAGACGCAGTTGCGCTGGATCCCCGACCCCGCGCCGAGCTACGTGACCGCGCGCGTCGTGGCCGATGCCGGCGGCGTTTATGCCCGCGCGGTGTTGCTGTCCCTCGGCCCCAACCACAGTGTCGCCAAGGGTCAGATTGCGCTCGACGATCGCGGGCTGGTCGGCCGCGTGACCGAGCTGGGCGCGCGCAGCGCCCGCGTGCTGCTGCTGACCGACATGAACAGCCGGGTGCCCGTGATCCTGGAGAATAGCCGGGCGCGGGCCATCCTGGCCGGCACCAACGGCGTGCGCCCGCGGCTGATGTACTGGCCCGAGGGCGTGCAGCCGGCCGAGGGCGAGCGCGTGGTCACTAGTGCGGAGGCAAACACCTTCCCCCCCGGCCTGCCCGTCGGCGTGGTGCGCTACAGCGCCAGCAACGTGCCCGAGGTCCAGCCATTGGCCCGGCTCGACCGCCTGGAGGTGGTGCGGCTGTTCGATTACGGCTTGCGCGGCGTGATCCCGCCCGAGACCAGTGTGGCGCGGATGCCCGAGCGGCGGCGCTGACCTCAATGGATGACCGGCTCCCCGGCATCCGTGCGCGGCCGAGCCTGTGGCGGCGCCTGGACAGCACGGCGCGCCGCAGCTTTCCCACCGTGATGACCATGCTGCTGCTGCTGCTTGCAGCGGCACCCTTTCGCCTGCCCGGCCAGGCGGAGCTGCAGAATGCGGCGGCGCTGTCGAGCGTGTTCTTCTGGTCGGTCTACCGCCCGGGCTCGATGCCGCCGCCGGCGGTATTCCTGATCGGCCTGCTCGCCGACCTGTTGGATTTCGCCCCGCCGGGGGTGGGCGTGATCAGCCTGCTGCTCGCCCACGGCGTGGCGGTCCGCTTCCGCCGCGAGCTGATTCGCCAGGGCTTCCTGCTGGTCTGGCTGGCCTTCGTCGCCGTGGCCGCTGCCCTCGCCAGCCTGCAATGGCTGCTAACCTCCGCCCTCACCCTGCGCCTGCTGCCTGCTGGCTCGGCACTGTTCCAGGCCGCCCTGGCCGCAGGCCTCTACCCCATGCTGGCCGTCCTGCTCGCCCGCGCCCACCGCACCATCGCCGAGCCGGCACATGCGTGAGGCCAGAAAAGCCAAGTGGCAGGAAGATTCTTCTTTTTGTGAACAAAAAGAAGCAAAAAAACTTCATTCATTGGCTTTTCGCCGTCATCCAGAGCGTGGCGAACGATCCAAGATTTCGCCATCCGCCCTAAATTCTCTGCTCTTGTCGAATCGGATAAAGTTTTTTTGCTTCTTTTTGTTCACAAAAAGAAGACTCTTCCTGCCACTTGCCTTCCGCTTATCCCTGCCGCGATGAAACGCGAGAGCAAGCGCACCGGCGTATTCACCCGCCGTGCCCTGATCGTCGGCGGGGTCCAGGTCGTCGCCCTCGGCGCCCTCGCGGCCAAGCTGTACCAAGTGCAGGTTGTCCAAGGCGCCCGCTATGCCACGCTGTCCGACAGCAACCGCATCAGCGCCCGCCTGATCGCCCCGCCGCGCGGCCGCCTGCTGGACCGCACCGGTGCTGTGATCGGCGGCAACCGGCTGAACTGGCGCGCCTTGCTGGTGGCGGAGCAAACCGGCGACGTGGCGGCCACGCTGGACAACCTCGCCCGCATCGTCTCGCTGTCGGAGGCCGAGCGCGCCCGCATCGACCGTGAATTGCGCCGCCACCGCCGCTTCGTGCCGATCTTGGTGCGCGAATTCCTCACCTGGGAGGACATGGCTCGCATCGAGGTCGCCGCCCCGGAATTGCCCGGCATCCTGGTCGATGTCGGCACCACACGGCAGTATCCGCACGGCGCCACCCTGGCCCATGTCGTCGGCTACGTAGCGCCCCCCAACGAGGCCGACGTCGCCGAAGACCCGATCCTGGCCCTGCCGGGCATTCGCGTCGGCCGGGCGGGCATGGAGCGGGTGCATGACCTCGCCCTGCGCGGCCGCGCCGGCGCGGTGCAGCTCGAGGTCAACGCCGTCGGCCGGGTGATCCGCGAGCTCGACCGCCAGGAGGGCACACAGGGCCAGGATGTCGGCCTGACCATCGACCTCGGCCTGCAACAGATGGTGCTCGATCGCCTCGGCGACGAAAGTGCCAGCGCCGTGGTGATGGACGCCCGCAACGGCGAGGTCCTGGCAATGACCACCAACCCGTCCTTCGACCCCAGCCTGTTCAACTCCGGCGTGTCGCAGGCGCAATGGGTGGCCTGGACGTCGAACCGCCGCGCGCCGCTGATCAACAAGGCCGCCGCCGGACTGTATGCCCCGGGCTCGACCTTTAAGATGATCGTGGCGCTGACCGGGCTCGAGGCCAAGGTGATCTCGCCCGGCGAGACCGTCTATTGCCCGGGCTATCTCGATTTCGGCGACCGCCGCTTCCATTGCTGGAAGAAATACGGCCATGGCTCGATGGACATGCGCAGCGCGGTGAAGTTCAGCTGCGACTGCTATTTCTACGAAGTGGCCAAGCGGGCGGGGATCGACCGCATCGCCGCCATGTCGAACAAGTTCGGCCTCGGCGTGAAGCTGGACATCGAGCTGCCCGGCGCGCGCCAGGGTCTGGTGCCGACTCGCGCCTGGCGCATGGCCCAGGGCAAGGCATGGAACATCGGCGACACGATCGTCCACGGCATCGGCCAGGGCTTCTTCCAGCTCACCCCCCTGGCACTCGCCACCATGACCGCCCGCCTGGCCACCGGCCGACAGGTCCAGCCGCATCTGACCCGCAGCGTCGGTGGTGTGCTGCAAAAGGGCGCCCGCCCCGAGGACTGGCCCAGCCTGGGCATCGGCGAACGTGGACTGCAGATCATGCGCGACGCGATGTGGGCGGTGGTCAACGAGGCCGGCGGCACCGCCCTGGTCGCCCGCCTGCCGCCCCCCCCCGGCGCCACCGGCCCGCCGGTGCAGATGGCCGGCAAGACCGGCTCGGTCCAGGTTCGCAACGTCACCCGCGAACAGCGCGAGCGCGGCTTCAAATCCGAAAACCTGCCCTGGGAATACCGCCCGCACGCGCTGTTCGTCGCCTACGCCCCGCACGACGCGCCGCGCTACGCCCTCTCCCTGGTGGTCGAGCACGGCAACGCCGGCTCGGAGGCCGCGGCCCCGGTGGCGCGCGACATCATGGCCGCCACGCTCGCGCGCGATCCCGCCAACCGCGTGGACCGGCCGCGAGTCGCCGAGGGGCGCGGCACATGAGCTTCAGCGAACGCCGGCTGGTCCGTGAAAGCGCTTTCGACATCACCTCCAAGCTGTTCCGCATTAGCTGGCTTTACGTGCTGCTGCTGACCATGCTCGCCGCCGTCGGCTATGCCGCGCTGTACTCCGCCGCCGGCGGCTCGCCCGAGCCCTATGCCGGCCGCCACATGCTGCGCTTCGGCTTCGGTCTGGTCATGATGCTGTGCATCGCCATGATCGACATCCGCTTCATCCAGCGCATGTCCTGGGTCGCCTGGGTCGGCGGCGTGGTGCTGCTGATCCTGGTGCTCAAGGTCGGCAATGTCGGCAAGGGCGCCCAGCGCTGGCTCGAGCTCGGCGGCATGCAGTGGCAGCCCTCGGAGCTGATGAAGCTGGCCCTGATCCTGGCGCTGGCTTCCTGGTTCCACCGCGCCTCGTGGGAGCGGATGGGCAACCCGCTGTTCCTGATCCCGCCGCTCCTGGCCATCGCCATCCCGGTCGGCCTGATCTTGAAACAGCCCAATCTCGGCACCGCGGTCATCACCGCGGCCGTTGGCGCCACCATCTTTCTCGGCGCCGGACTGCGCTGGTGGAAAGTGGTCCTGGTGGTCGGCGCCATCGTCGCCGCCGCCCCGATCGCCTACAACAACCTGCGCGACTACCAGCGTGCTCGCATCGACACCTTCCTCAACCCCGAGAGCGACCCGCTCGGCGCCGGCTACAATATCATCCAGTCCAAGATCGCGCTGGGCTCCGGCGGCATCTGGGGCAAGGGCTACCTCCAGGGCACCCAAGGCCACCTGAATTTCCTGCCGGAAAAGCAGACCGACTTCATCTTCACCACGCTGGCCGAGGAATTTGGCCTCGTCGGTGGCCTGGCGGTGATCGCCCTGCTGGCGTGCATCATCCTCGGCGGCATGCTGATCGCCCTGCGCTGCCGCCACCAATACGGCCGGCTGGTCGCACTCGGCGTCAGCATGAATTTCTTCATGTACGTCTTCGTGAACATCGCCATGGTGATGGGCGCCATTCCCGTCGGTGGCGTCCCGCTGCCGCTGGTCAGCCACGGCGGCTCCGCCATGATCATGGTGATGATCGGCATGGGTGTCTTGATGAGCGTGCACGTCCACCGCGACGTCGAATTCGACGACCGCGAGCGCGAGCTCTGACCATGGGTTTCACCCCGCCAGAACGCGCCATCCTGCTGGCCGTCCGCGGCGTCGGCCCGGGCGTGGTGGCACGGCTGGAACAACTCGGCATCGACTCCCTGGCCACGCTGGCATGCCAAGACGCCGGCACGATCTGTGCCGATATCGCCGCCATGCTCGGCAGCACCTGCTGGCGCAACCAGCCCAAGGCGAAACAGGCGGTGGCGGGCGCTATCGCCATGGCACGAACTGCCCGGGACGCCTGACCCCGGGCATCAACCGTGTTCGGCCAGGAACAACAGGACACGCCGGCCCAGCGCCGCCCATTGGGCTTCACTCAGGTTGAACTCATGCCCGCCATCGATCATGTGCACGCGGATCTGTGGCGACATGGCACAGCCCCGAACCGTCTCGGCGTCGCCATAGGGATCGCTGCGCCCCTGGATGATCAGGGTCGGCGTCGTCAGCGAGCCGAGATGGGCATACCGCTCCGGCTCGTCCGCCCGCCCCGGCCCATGAAACGGGAAACCCAGGCAAACCACCGCGGCCACATCATGCTGGCGCGCGAACAGCGTGGCCACGCGCGCGCCCGATGACCGGCCGAACAGCACCGCCCGCCCGCGCCGGCCCGCCATCGCCTGTTCCAGCCGCGCCACCCGCGCGGCCAGGTTGCGTTCATGATGACCGCGATGCTCCGGCGGCAGCATCGCCGCCTGCCGCACGACGCCGTCGTTCATGAAAGTTGCCAGCGCCCCCAACAGCCCGTTCTCGACATTTTCGTCCGCCGGATACGAATCGCCGGCCAGGAACGCCGCCTGATGCGACACATCCTGGTTCGGCCCATGCCGGCCAAAGCCCCGCACCACCAGCAGCGCATCGTCGTGGATGCCATGAAGCAACGCCTCGGGCAGCCCGGCATCGCCATCGGTCCAGCGCCAGCCGCCGGGCTCGTAAGGATGAAACCCGTCCTGCAGCGCGCCCAGCGACACCGACAATTCGCGACTGCTCGTCTCGGTGATCACCTGGAGCCCGGTGACGGCAAAGCCAAGCCGTCGCGCATCGCCCGACTGGCCCAACGCGGCCGGGCTGAACGGCGCCGCATGCAGCCGCAATGGCCCCACCGGCGCGCCGATGCGAAAGCCATAGCACCCCGGTGCCACCAGCGCCGGCAGCACCACCTGGCCGCCAACGGTCAAGTACAGCGGATGCTGCACGGCGTGGACCAGGGCTGCGGAGTCGGCGGTCGTCGGCATGAACGGAACTCGCCCGGGCAACAGGAAGGAAGGCTGCGAAGCTACCCCGGCAAACGTTAACGAAACCCTGCCACCGCCTGCCCACCCCGGCGCCGCTACAGCGCCCGACGGAACACGACATTCTCCCCATCGCGCGCCGACTCATGCCAGCCCGCATGGCGATAAAACCCCTCCGCCCGCGTCCCCGGCCCGGTATCCAGGAACGCCTCGGCCACCCCGATCCCGCGCAGCCACCCGATGCAATCGGCCAACAGTCGCGTCCCGATCCCGCGCCCCTCCCACCCCGGCCGGACAAACAACGCCCAGATCAACCCCGACCGGTTGGCGATCGAAAACCCGATGATCGCCCCATCCGCCTCGGCCACCCAGCCCCGCCCAGGCCCGGTGATGTAAGCCGCCGTCGCCGCAACAGTCACCGCCGTCCGGTTGCTCAGCACATTCTCGCGCACCGCCAGCCGCACCTCCATGATCGCCGGCGCGTCGGCCGCCACCGCCTGGCGATAGCTGAACCGGCTCACCGGCACTGACCAAGCCGGCTCACCGCCGGGCCACGATGAACAGCCGGCGAAACGGCAACAGCGTGGTCCCGTCCGCCCGGCGCGGATAATGCGGCGCCACCGCCGCCGAATACGCCGCCAGAAACTGCGCCCGCAAATCCGCCGGCAACGGATCCAGGAACGGCCGCAAGCTGGTCCCGCTCGCCCACTGCACCGCCGCATTCTCCCCGCTCAACGCGTGCAGGTAGACTGTCTCCCAGATATCCAGCTCCGCCGAAATCGGCCGCAGCACATCCCAATACTGCCCGGCCTCCAGGATCGGCGGTGCCCCCCCGACCTCGGCCAGCAACGGCGCCCAAGGTCCCTCCGCCGCCACTTCGTGCTGCAACGCCCTGATCGGTGCTGCATGCATCGCCGGCATCTGCACCGCCATCACCCCGCCTGGCGCCAACTGTTCCATCAGCCGGGGAAACAGCACGTCATGCCCGCCCAGCCAATGCAGCGCCGCGTTGGTATAAAGCACGTCGACCGCCGCCTCGGCCGTCCAGCTGCCGAAATCCGCCTGCGCGAACCGGCACCCCGGCGCCGCCAACCTCGCCTTCTCCAGCATCGGCCCGGACCCATCGACCCCGAGCACATCCGCCCCAGCCCAACGCTGTTTCAAAATGGCCGTGACATTTCCCGGCCCACACCCCAGATCGACCACCCGCCCCGGCGCCGCATCAATCCGAGCCAACAAATCCAGCGCCGGCCGCAACCGCTCATCGCCGTAGCGCAGATACACCGCCGGGTCCCACTGCATGGCAACGCCCACTGGCCCCTTGGCGGGCACCACCTCAGACATTGGCCAGCACCGCATCGCAAATCCGCGCCAGATCCGCCTCGCTCAAATCCGGATGGATCGGCAACGCCATGATCCGCTCCGCCAGATCCTCCGACACCGGCAGCGCCGCCCCATCATGCGCATCGCGATACGCGGGCTGCCGATGCAACGGCTTCGGATAATAGATGGCACTCGGCACGCCCCGCGCCTTCAACCCGTCCTGCATCCGCGTCCGCGCCGCCGCATCCGGCATCAGGATCGCATAGATCGCCCACGCCGCCTTCGAATCCGCCACCCGCACCGGCGTCACCACCGCATTGCCCAAACGCGAGTCATAGTACCGCGCCACCCTCTCCCGCGCCGCCAGCTCCTCCGGAAACACCGTCAGCTTGCTCAGCAACACCGCCGCCTGCAGCGTATCCAGCCGCCCGTTCATCCCCGTCCGCAACACCTCATACCGCGTCGTCCCCTCGCCATGCGTCCGCAGGCTGCGATACAGCGCCGCCCGCTCATCGCTCTCGGTGAACAACGCCCCACCATCGCCATACGCCCCCAGCGGCTTGCTCGGAAAAAAGCTCGTCGCGGTCGCGTCCGCCATCACCCCCAGCATCCGCCCGCCCAGGCTGGCGCCAAAACTCTGCGCACAATCATCCAGCGTCACCAGCCCCGCCCGCCGCGCCACCGCCGACAGCGCCGGCCAATCCGCCGGCTGCCCAAACAAATCCACCCCGATCAGCATCCGAGGCTTCAGCTTCCCGGCCGCCCGCACCTCGGCCACCCGCGCCTCCAGATGCCCGGGATCGATCTGGAACGTCCGCGGATCAACATCGACAAACACCGGCGTCGCCCCCAGCACCAGCGGCACCTCGGCCGTCGCGGTATAGGTGAACGCCGGCAGGAACACCGCATCCCCGCGCCCGATCCCCTCGGCCATCATCGCGATCTGCAAAGCATCCGTCCCCGAACTGATCGAGATGCAATGCTTCGCCCCGCAGAACGCCGCCAGCGCCGCCTCCAGCTCGCCGACCTCCGGCCCCAGGATGAACTGGCAATGCCCCAGCACCACCTCCAGCCGCCGCCGCAGATCGGCACTGATCCGCGCCTGCTGCGCCTTGAGGTCAATGAACGGTATCGGCGTCGGTTCGGTCATGCGTGGTCCCAGACAAACGGATAAAAAGTTTTTGCTTCTTTTTTCAAAAAGAAGCGCTTGTTCTTTTTTGAAAAAAAGAACCAAAAAACGTTTGAATACTTGGCATCCGGCCCTCCCCTCTCAGGCTCGGGCGGCGTCGGCGGGCGCGGCGTTATGGGCGAATTCCGGCACCTGGCGCCCGAGATGGGCCAGGGCGAGGCGCACATGCCCCGCCCGCGCCGCCCCGGCAATCTCGTCGATCGCCCGCCCGACAATGGCCGCATCCGCCGTGCGCGGCCGCGCCATCAACAGCCCGTCATGCCCGGTCGGCACCGCCGGCTCGCGGCCATGGAACAGCTCCTCGAACAGCTTCTCCCCCGGCCGCAGCCCGGTGTAGCGGATCTGCACATCCACATCCGGCCGCAGCCCGGCCAGCCGGATCATGTTGCGCGCCAGGTCGGAAATCTTCACCGGCTCGCCCATGTCCAACACGAAGATGCCGCCATCGCGCAAAAACGCCGGCGAGGCCTCGGAGGTACCGACGACACTCGCCTGCAACACCAGCCCCACCGCCTCACGCACCGTCATGAAATAGCGCTGCATGTCCGGATGCGTCACCGTCAGCGGCCCGCCCCGCGCCAACTGCCGCTGGAACACCGGCACCACGCTGCCGGTCGAGCCCAGCACATTGCCGAACCGCACCGTGATGCATCGAAACCCGCCCCCGCTTCCAGCATTGGTTCCGCGCCCCTGGATATCCAGCGCCTGGCAATACATCTCCGCCAGCCGCTTGCTCGCCCCCATCACGCTGGTCGGATTGACCGCCTTGTCGGTGGAAATCAGCACCATCGCCGCCGCCCCCGCCGCCCGCGCCGCGTCCGCCACATTGCGCGTCCCCGCCGCATTGGTCAGCAGCCCCTCGGCCGGATTCGCCTCCACCATCGGCACATGCTTCAGCGCCGCGGCATGAAACACCAACTCCGGCCGGTACTGCTCGAACACCGCGCGAATCCGCTCCTCGTCGCGCACATCGGCAATCACCGCATGGCGCGGCACCAGCGCCGCCGCCTCCCCCAGCTCAAGGTCGATCTGCCACAGCGCGAACTCGCCGCTGTCCAACAGCACCAGCTGCGCCGGCCCCAGTGCGGCCACCTGCCGCGCCAGCTCTGACCCAATGGTCCCGCCCGCCCCGGTGACAATCACCCGCCGCCCCTGCACCAGCCGCGCCATCCCCTCGCGGTCCAACCGCACCTGCGGCCGGTTCAACAAATCCTCGATCGCCACCGGCCCCAGCTGCAACCCGCCGGCCCCACGTGCCGCCTCCAGGCTGGTCAGCCGCGGCGCACTGGCCACCCGCACCCCCTCCTGCTCCGCACACGCCATCAACTGCGCCAGCGCGCTGCCCGACAAATGCGGGTCGGTGATCACCAGCGTGCTCGGCAGCCGATCCTCCTCGCGCAACCGCGCCAGCACCGGCCCCAACTCCCCCAGCCCGCCCAGAATCGGCTGCCCATTGATCCGCCGTCCCGTCTGCCCACTCCCGGTCGACACCAACCCAACAACATGAAACGGCGCCGCCCGCTCGCCCGCCAGCGCCCGCAGGAATAAATCGCTGGCGTCGCCTGCTCCCACCAACAGGATCGCCGTCCCGCCCCCCACGCCGCCCCGGGCCCCGCGCCCCTCCTGCGTCAACCGATAGGCCAGCCGGGGAGCGGCCAACAGCACGATCAGCGCCAGCGCATGCGCCACCGGCAGGCTCGGCCCCGGCATCACCCCGCCGCCCTCGCGCAGCCCAATCGGGAAAATCGCCGCCGCCGCAATCGCCGCCGCCGCCACCGCCAGCAAATCCTGCGTCCCGGCAAACCGCCAATACTGCACCGACAACCGAAACGGCAGCCCCGCCAGCAGAAGCGCCACAACCGCCCACGGCAATGCCCAGATCGGATCACGAGGGGCCGGTGTCAAAGGATCGCCCCCACCCACCATCCAGCGCGCCAGAACATAGGCCCCGGCGGCCAACAAGCCGTCCAGCCCCACGTTCAAGCCGATCCGCACCAGGGAACGCCGTGTCGCCATGACCCCTGTATACGTCGCCCAACCACTTCCGCCATAGCCAGCAAGGCTGGGCTCTGCCCAGACCCGCCAAGGGCCAAGCCCCTGGACCTCAATGTATAAGGGTCCAGGGGCTTGGCGCGTCACGCGTAAGCGTGCTTCGCACGACGCGGGTCTGGGCAGAGCCCAGCCTTCAACGAACTGTCACCACACCGCCATTGTTGTGCCTCTGAACTCAGCGTATTCGGCCAATTCATGACCCAGCCACCGCGCCGACTCCTCGCAGGCCGCCGCACCTCCCCCGCCCCGGCCGAGGAGGGCGACCCCGGCGCCTGGATCCTGCCGCGCCGCCGCTCGGTGCTGCGCGGCCTGCGCCCGATTGCCAAGCTGCTGCTCGTCCTGCCCTGGACCGCGCTCTGCGCCCTCATCCAGGCCGCGGCCCTGCTGCTGCCCGGCCGTGCTAAAATCGTGCTCCCGCAGATCTACTGGCGCGGCATGTGCGCCATCATGGGCCTCGGCCTGCGCGTCACCGGCGCCATCGCCCAGCGCACCAGCGACGGCCGACCGGTCGTCTACGTCTCCAACCACTCCTCCTGGCTCGACATCCTGGTGCTCGGCGCCCGCCTGGACGCCTGCTTCACCGCCAAGCAGGAGGTCGGCACCTGGCCGCTGATCGGCACCGTCGCCCGCCTCGGCCGCTCGGTCTACATCCGCCGCCAACGCGGCAGCACCGGGCGCGAACGCGACGAAATGCGCGCCCGCCTCGCCGCCGGCGACAACCTGATCCTCTTCCCCGAAGGCACCACCTCGGACGGCGCCCGCGTCCTGCCCTTCCGCTCGGCCTTCCTCTCCATCGCCGAACTGCCGGTCACCCCGGACGGCCTGCCGCCGATCGTCCAGCCGGTCTCGGTGGTCTATGACCGCCTCGCCGGCCTGCCCACCGGCCGCGCCACAAGGCCAATCCTCGCCTGGTACGGCGACATGGATATCGCCAGCCACTTCTGGCAACTCGCCCAATACCGCGGCATGCGCGCCAGCATCCTGCTGCACGCCCCGCTCGACCCCCGCCACTTCCCCAACCGCAAAGCCCTCGCCCAAGCGATCTGGCACGCCTCCGCCGACGGCGCCGCCACCCTGCGCCAAAACCGCCCCGCCATCCCCGCCGCCGCCTCGGTGCCCACCGCTGTGATCGCCGAGCCGGCGCTGGCCTAGGCCCAGTGCCGCAAGCAAGCCTCCGGCGGCAAAGGGCCACAGGCCCTTTGATGCCATTCTTTAAGAATCTCGTTTGATGCATCGGCACGTACGGTTCCGCGGGAAGCCGAAACCAATGAATGGGATCAAAGGGCCCCCGGCCCTTTGCCGCCGGAGGCTCGCTTCCTGCCTGCCCATTCTCGATTTCCTTGACACGGCGCCGCATTTTCCGGCGACATTGCTTCATGTCACAGGTGGTCCGAATGCGACCTTGCGCTTGACCCGTCGCGGGTGGTTCGACATGTCTCTGCCGTCCGGCCCAGGCCTTGCCCGGCTGGCGGACGAGAGGATGCGTCGATGACAACCGCGAAACGCCTGCACATGATCACCTGGGGCTGCCAGATGAACGTCTATGACAGCGGCCGTATGGCCGATGTCCTGGCCCCGCTCGGCTACAGCCCCGCCGACCGGCCCGACGACGCCGACATGATCATCCTCAACACCTGCCACATCCGCGACCGCGCCGCCGAGAAGGTCTTCTCCGAACTCGGCCGCCTGCGCCTGGTCAAGCAAGCCCGCGCCGAAGCGGGGCAGGGCACCATCATCGCCGTGGCCGGCTGCGTCGCCCAGGCCGAGGGCGCCGAAATCCTCGCCCGCGCCCCCTATGTCGACATCGTCCTCGGCCCCCAGACCTATCACCGCCTGCCCGAGATGGTCGCCCAGGCCGCGCGCGCCGCCGGTGCGGTGATCGAAACCGACTTCCCCACCGAAACCAAGTTCGACCACCTGCCCGAAGCCAGCGCCCCCCAGGGCCTCGCCGCCTTCCTCACCATCCAGGAAGGCTGCGACAAGTTCTGCTCCTTCTGCGTCGTCCCCTACACCCGCGGCATGGAAGCCAGCCGCCCCGCCGCCGCCATCCTGTCCGAAGCCCGCCGTCTGGTGGGGCAGGGCACCCGCGAAATCACCCTGCTCGGCCAGAACGTCAACGCCTGGCACGGCGACGGCCCCGACGGCCGCCCGCGCACCCTCGGCTGGCTGATGCGCACCCTGGCCGAGATCCCCGACCTCCTGCGCATCCGCTACACCACCTCCCACCCGCGCGACATGGACGACGACCTGATCGCCGCCCACGCCGACACCCCCAAAGTGATGCCCTTCCTCCATTTGCCGGTCCAATCCGGCTCCGACCGCATCCTCGCCGCCATGAACCGCCGCCACACCGCGGCCGAGTACCGCGCCACCATCGCCCGCCTGCGCGCCGCCCGCCCCGACATCGCCCTGACATCGGACTTCATCGTCGGCCACCCCGGCGAAACCGACGCCGATTTCGCCCAAACCATGGCCCTTATCCGCGACATCGGCTTTGCCAGCGCCTACAGCTTCAAATACTCCCCCCGCCCCGGCACCCCCGCCGCCGGCGCCCCAAACCAGGTCCCCGAACCCGCCAAGGACGCCCGCCTGCAAGAGCTCCAGGCCCTGCTGCGCGAACAGCAAGCCGCCTTCAACGCCGACTGCATCGGCCGCACCGCCTCGGTCCTCTTCACCGGCCATGCCCGCCACCCCGGCCAGATCGTCGGCCGCTCGCCCTGGCTGCAACCGGTCCACGTCATCGGCCCCGCCGAGCTGATCGGCCAGGAAGTGCTGGTGAAAATCACCACCGCCAACACCAACTCCCTCTCCGGCGTCCACCACTTTGCACAGGAGCGAACCCCCGCTTGACCGACCTCGTCACGCCCCCGCCCGCCACCGCCGTCACCCTCCAATTCGCCGACAACGCCTTGTTGTCCCTGCTGCTCGGAGACCACGACCGCCACCTGGTGCGCATCGAACAGGGCCTCGGCGTGCGCCTCTCCTGCCGCGGCAACCGCGTCGCCATCGCCGGTGACGCCGCCCGCGTCGGCGCCGCCCAGGAAGCGATGAACACCCTCTACCGCCGCCTGCAAAAGGGCGAGCCCGTCGGCCCCAGCGACGTCGACGCCGCCATCCGCATGGTCGAGATCGAAAACCCCCGCCTCCCGCTTTCGGACTTGCCCGCCATCCACACCAAGCGCGGCGCCATCGGCCCCCGCTCCCCCGGCCAGGCCACCTACATGGACCTCCTGGCCCGGCACGAGATGGTCTTCGGCATCGGCCCCGCCGGCACCGGCAAGACCTACCTCGCCGTCGCCCAGGCCGTCGCCATGCTCACCGCCGGCCGCGTCGACCGCATCGTCCTCTCCCGCCCCGCCGTCGAGGCTGGCGAACGCCTCGGCTTCCTCCCCGGCGACCTCAAGGAAAAAGTCGACCCCTACCTCCGCCCGCTCTACGACGCCCTGCACGACATGATGCCCGCCGACCAGGTCGCCCGCCGCATGGGCACCGGCGAAATCGAGGTCGCCCCGCTCGCCTTCATGCGCGGCCGCACCCTCGCCCACGCCTTCGTCATCCTTGACGAGGCCCAGAACACCACCGCCGTCCAGATGAAGATGTTCCTCACCCGCATGGGCGAAGGCACCCGCATGGTCATCGCCGGCGACCTCAGCCAGGTCGACCTCCCCGGCGGCGTCCGCTCCGGCCTGCGCGACGCCCTGGACACCGTCGAGGGCGTCCCCGGCATCGCCGTCTGCCGCTTCGACAAGCGCGACGTCGTCCGCCACCCCCTTGTGGCGCGCATCGTCGATGCCTATGAGCAGCGCACCGAAGCCGAGGGCGAAACCGCCCGCCGCCGCACCCCCCGCCCCGCCACCGAGGGCGCCCCAGGAAAGTAATGGACCCCTCCAGTAGACCCAGCCCCGCAATCGCGGGGCTCCACCAACCGGCCGACGTAACCATAATCGTCGCCGACCCAGCCTGGCGCCGCGCCCTCCGACGCCCGGACTCCGTCGCCCACCGCGCCGCCATCGCCGCCGGCGGCCGCGCCACAATCGTCCTGGACAGCGACGCCACGGTAAAACGCCTCAACGCCACCCACCGTGACCGCAACAAACCCACCAACGTCCTGACCTTCGACCCCGCCGGCCCAGGCCTCCCCGGCGAAATCATCCTCGCCCTCGGCACAATCCGCCGCGAAGCAAGCGCCGCCGGCCGCCGCCTCTCCGACCACCTCGCCCACCTCGTCATCCACGGCATGCTCCATTTGCAAGGCCACGACCACGCGCTGGCCGGCCAAGCCCGCCGCATGGAACAAGCCGAATCCCGCCTCCTCCACCGCCTCCGCCGCCCCAACCCCTGGCGTCAAGCGCCCCCCCCCCGATGAGCGGCCGCAGCACCATGCTCGACCGCCTCCGCGCCAAACTCCGCGGCCGCACCGAACCCTCCGTCCGCGAATCCATCGCCGAACTCGTCGAGGAAGCCGCCCAAAACGCCACCAACGGCGCCCACGCCCCCGAGCTCGACCGCCAGGAACGCGCGCTGATCGCCAACGTCCTGCGCCTGCGCGGCAAACAGGCCGACGACGTCATGGTCCCCCGCGCCGACATCGTCGCCATGCGCGCCGACGTATCCCTGGACGAAGCCCTCACCCAACTCCGCGCCGAAGGCCACTCCCGCCTGCCGGTCTTCCGCGAACAGCTCGATGACATCATCGGCATGGTCCACATCAAGGACGTCTTCGCCTATATCGGCCGCGCCGACGAGTTCCGCCTCGACAAGATCCTCCGCCGCCCCCTCCTCGTCGCCCCCCAGCTCCCCGTGCTCGACCTCCTCCTGCAAATGCGCCAGGCCCGCATGCACCTCGCCCTCGTCGTCGACGAATACGGTGGCATCGACGGCCTGGTCACCATCGAGGACCTCGTCGAGGAAATCGTCGGCGACATCAGCGACGAACACGACGAAGTCGAAGGCCCCATGGTCATCGAACGCGCCGACGGCGCCATCGACATCGACGCCCGCCTCCCCGTCGCCGACTTCGAAACCCGCATGGGCCCCATCCTCACGGACGACGAACGCAACGCCGATATCGACACCGTCGGCGGCCTCGTCATGACCCTCGCCGGCCGAGTCCCCGCCCGCAGCGAAATTATCGGCCACCCCTCCGGCGTCGAGTTCCGCGTCCTCGAAGCCGACGCCCGCCGCATCCGCCGCCTGCGCGTCCGCCGTCCCCAGCCACCCGCCGAGGGCTGACACGTGGCGAAGAAAGCAAGGCCAGGGCGCCGCCCTGGACCCGCTGGGGCCGGCGGCCCCAGACCCCATTCATGAGCGCACCGCAACACTTCTCTCCCCCCGCGGTCGGGGGGAGCCGGAGGGGGGCTGCCTCACCATCCCGCGCCAACCTCCTCCTCGCCCTCCTCACCACCCTCCTAGCCCTAGCCCTCCACCTCACCCTCGCCACCCGCCAAGGCGGCGTCATCGACACAGGCCGCCTCCCCGACACCGACGCCTACACCCGCACCCTGCGCGTCGAACGCCTCTACGAAACCACCAACTGGTTCGACGCCACCCTCCCCCAGCTCAACGCCCCCGAAACCCTCTCCAGCCACTGGACCCGCCCCCTCGACGTCCTGATCCTCCTCCCCGCGCTGGCCGTCATCCACACCACCAACACCCCCCCCAGAACCGCCATCTTCTGGTCCGGCGCCGCCATCTCCCCCATCCTCCACCTCCTCTGCGCCCTAGCCGCCGCCTGGGCCGCCCGCGCCCTGATCCCAACCCTCGCATCCTGGGCCGCCGCCGCCGCCATCCTCCTCAACCCCGTCCTGCTCTTCGCCTACGGCGCCTTCGGCCAAACCGACCACCACATGCTGGTACTCCTCGCCGCCCTCATCGCCCTCGGCGCCGCCCTCCGCGCCCTCCAGAACCCGCAAAACCCCAAACCCGCCCACATCGCCGGTATCACCCTCGGCTTAGGCCTCTGGATCAGCCCCGAAACCCTCCTCATCGCCGCCCCCCTCCTCGCCACCTTCGGCCTGGCCTGGATTTTCCACCCCTCCTCCAACGCCCCCGCCCACCAAGGCCGCCGCATCGCCGCCGCCATGCTGCTTGTCACCCTCCTCGCCACCCTGACCGAACACCCCCCCGCCCAATTTCTGACCACCGAGTACGACAAGCTCTCCGCCCACCACGTCGCCATCGCCGCCCTCGCCACTCTCGCTTTCGCCACCCTCGCCGCCATCCCCCCCGGCCTCTCCACGGCCAAGAAACTCGCCGTCGCCACCGCCGTCGCCACAATCGCCGCCGCGGCCCTCCTCGCCGCCTACCCCCAAGCCCTGCACGCCTCCGAAGCCGCCGCCGACCGCAGCGCCGCCACCCTCTTCCTCCCCTACGTCGCCGAAATGTCCCCCCTGCGCCCCACCCTGGCCGGCGCCCACGACCTCCTGCTCTACACCGGCGGCCTCATCGCCCTCATCGCCCTGCCATCCCTCGCCCGCCGAGCCCCCTGGCCGGCCACGCTCTTGCTCGCCCTCACCTTGGCCATCATGGTCCCCGCCACCATCCTACACCGCCGCTTCGCCGTGGACCTCGCCGCCATCACCGCCCTCCTGACCGCCGCCCTCGTCGCCCTCGCAGCCAGCCGCTCCCCCCGCCCCCTCCTCCCCGCCGCCGCCCTCGCTCTCGCCCTCATCGCCCCCTTCACCGGCCTCGCCTTCCCCACCGATCCCACCCGCCAGCAGGAAACCCAAGCCTGCAACTGGAACGCCTTCGCCGCATGGCTCGCCACCGCCCCGCTCTCGCCGCCCAACGCCATCATCCTCACCGACCACTGGCGCAGCACCCCCGAGCTCGCCTACCGCACCCCCTACCGCTACGTCGTCTCGCCCTACCACCGCGCCGGCACCGCCTTCCAGGACACCTACGACATCATGTCCGCCACCGACGACACCCAAGCCCGCGCCATCCTCGCCCGCCGCGACGCCCAATACCTCCTCCTCTGCACCGCCCAACGCCCCCCCAACCTTGCCCCCCCCAACCCCCAAACCCTCGAATCCCGCCTCCGCGCCAGCACCCCCCCCACCTGGCTTCAGCCCGTCGAACTCCCCCCCTCCCTGGAAGAGAGTTTTCGACTGCTCCGCGTGCGATAGCGAAAGGCAAGGCCGGGCTCCCGGTCGCGGCGCGAAGCCGCTGAACGTGCAAATGAAGGAAAGCGACTCATCGAGATATCATTTCGATATAAAAATTACCCTTTAGTCATAAGGTCCAGGGGCTTGGCCCCTGGCGGGTCTGGGCAGCGCCCAGCCTTGCTTTCCCCTCTCCCCAATCGGTCCACAGCCCTTCGCCCCCATTGGACCATTGCCCCCGCGCCCAAATGCGTCACGATTCCCCCATGAGCACCCCCCCCATCGGCCCCGAGATCGACACCACCCCCCGCCCCCTGCCGGTGCGCACCCGCATCACCGGCCGCTACGTCGAGCTAGAACCCCTCCACCCCCGCCACGCCCCCGAACTCTGGACCGCCGTCCAGGCCGGCACCCCCAACGGTGAAAATTCCTGGGCCTACATGGGCTACGGCCCCTTCCCCTCCCAAGACGCGCTCGCCCGCTTCATCGCCGACTTCTCCACCACCCACGACCCCATCGCCTGGGCCGTCCGCCCGATCGCCACCGGCGTCGTCACCGGCTGGCTCACCCTGATGGAAATCCAGCCAAAAAACGCCGCCATCGAACTCGGCAACATCTGGTTCGGCCCCGCCATGCAGCGCACCCGCGCCGCCACCGAAGCCATGTATCTCCTGCTAAAATATTCCGCCGACGACCTGGGCTACCGCCGCCTGGTCTGGAAATGTAACAGCCTCAACGCCCCCTCCAAACGCGCCGCCGACCGCCTCGGCTTCACCTACGAAGGCTGCCACCGCATGCACCTCACGGTAAAAGCCCGCCGCCGCGATACCGACTGGTACAGCATCACCGCGGACGAATGGCCCTCCCGCCGCGACGCCCTCGCCGCCTGGCTCGACCCCACCAACTTCGCCCCC
>CAMBRC010000018.1 GCA_945869965.1 Asaia bogorensis | reverse complement strand
CATCATGGCAAGGGCACGCAGTTTCGCCCTCAACATCTTGCGGAAAAATCACGTAACGAATGTCGCGAAGGCACTCTGGAACGGCGCGCTCAGCCTCGATCACATCTTGGCATACAAGGAAATCTAATCAGCGTTGAACAACCCTGGCCGCCCCCGCCGTCCGGCTGCTTACTCAGGCCGACACATGGGCCACGCCGGCAGCGATCGACTGCCGGTTCACCTCGGCGACTTCGCCGGCGAGGATCCCCGCCATCTTGGCCAATTCCTTGGCCACGTTGTCCATCAACTCGCGCGACACGGCGGCGGCCTGCGCCGTCGGCTCGCGGTCGGAGATCAGCACGGTGTTGATCAGGTCGACCAGCGTGTCGTTCAGCCCCGCCGGATTGCGCAGCCCGTCCCGCGGCGACTGGCGATACACGTCCACGAGCGCGCCTTCAACCGCGCCGAGTGCCGCAATGGCGGCACGGGCCTTGTCGGCCAGCGCACCTGCCCCGGCCGCTTCGGCGACGCCGGCCAGCTGCTGGCGCACCCGGCGCAACCGATTGACGCCCTTGTTCAGCGCGTCGAGCGATGCGTTGAGTTCCACCAACAGCTCGAATTGCGCCTTGTGCTGGGCGGGCGTGGTCGGCAGGCGCGGGTCCTTGACGATACTGAAAGGCTGCGACTGCGCGGCGCCACCGGCCAGAATCTCGACCGTGTAACTGCCGGGAATGGCCATCGGTCCCGGGGTGTTGTCGGGATCGGAGACCAGGGCTTTGGGCTTCGGCAGGCCGAGAGAATTGTCCAGCTTCGCCGGGCTGGGATGGCGCATGTCCCAGACATAGCGGTTCAGCCCCGGCGCGGTTCCCGGGCGCTTGGCCACCGGCACCGCGCTGTCGTCGCTGGCATAGCCGACGATCTCCGCGCCAGCGGCGTTGCGGAAAGTGAGCTTCACCGGCCCGGTGTGGTCCGGCCCCAGCCAGTACCACACCAGCGCGCCCTGCGGCGGGTTTTCGCCGATGTCGAGATGCTCGCGCACCTTGGTCCCATCGGGCTTCTCGGAATGCGCGATGGCGCCGCCTATGCCGAAGACCAACTGGAACGACACCGGCCCCTTGGCCCCGCCAAGCGCGCCGAAATGCAGCCGCGAGCGCACAGTGTCGCGCGGTGGCAGCAGCATGGTGGCCGCACCGGTGGCCGGCAGGGCCCGCAGCGCCGAGAGGTCGTCCAGGATCCAGAAGGCGCGGCCATGGGTGCCGGCGATCAGGTCGCTGTCCTTGATCTTCAAGTCATAGACAGGAACGATCGGCAACCCGCCAGGCAGCCGCGCCCAGGTGGCGCCGTCGTCGAGGGTGAAAAACACACCGGTCTCGGTGCCGGCGAACAACAGACCCTTTCGCACGGGATCAGCGCGCACCACGCGGGTGATCTCGCCTTGGGGGAAATTGCCGTTGATCGACGTCCAGGTGCGACCGCCATCATTGGTACGATAAAGATACGGTTTGTAGTCCGAAAGCTTGTAGCGCGTGGCGGCCATGTACACCGTATCGGCATCATGCGCCGACGGTTCGACGCAGCCGACATAAGCCAGTTCCGGCAGGGTCGGCGGGGTGACATTGGACCAGGTGTTGGCCCCCGCCCGCATCACATGCACCAGCCCGTCATCGGTCGACGCCCAGATCTCGCCCTTGCGGTGCGGCGATTCGAACACGCTAGCAGTGCTGGCATGAACCTCGGCGCCAGCACTCTCGCGGGTGATGTCACCGCCCGAATGGTCCTGGCGCGCCTTGTCATTCAGGCTGAGGTCGGGCGAGATCGCCTCCCAGCTCTGGCCCTCGTTGGTGGTCTTGAACACCACGTTCCCGCCGGCATAGAGCACGTTCGGGTCGTGCGGCGAAAACACGATGGGGAAGGTCCAGGCGAAGCGGTATTTCAGATCCTTCGGCGCCATGCCGGTGGATTCCTCCGGCCAGACATTCACCAACGAGATCTGGTCGGTCTTGTAGTCATAGCGCTGCAACGCCCCCGCGCCGCCCGGGCTGGAGCCGACGGCACCGACAAAGACCACGTCGTTGTCGTCGGGCTTCACCGCGATGAAGCCGCTCTCGCCGGTGCCGGGATAGGTGCAGTCGCCCAGCGAGATCGCGCCCCACACCGACGATGACGGCACCGCGATCGAAGTGTTGTCCTGTTGCGTGCCGTAGACGCGATACGGGAAGCGGGTATCGGTATCGATACGATAGAACTGGCCGGTCGGCTGGTTGTAGATCGACGACCAGGTGGTGCCGCCGTTGAAGCTGACCTGGGCGCCGCCGTCGTTGCCCTCGATCATCCGGCGGCTGTCGGCGGGATCGATCCACAGATCGTGGTTGTCACCGTGCGAGGTGTTGATCTCGGTGAAATTGGTGCCACCGTCAGTGGATTTCCACATGTTGAGGTTGGTGACATAGACCGTGTCGCCATGGCTCGGATCGGCAAAAACGTGGGTGTAGTACCAAGGCCGGTGCATCAGGTCGCGGCTAGCTTGAGTCTGAACCCAGGTCGCGCCGTGGTCATCGGAACGATACAGACCACATTTTTCGCCTTCCGCCTCGACCAGGGCCCAAACGCGGCCGGTCTTCGCCGGGGAAACGGCGACGCCGATCTTGCCCAGTGGCCCGGTGGGCAGGCCCTTGTTTCGGGAAATCTCGGTCCAGGTATCGCCGCCATCGGTTGACTTGAACAATCCGCAGCCGGGACCGCCGGACGAAATGTTCCAGAAATTGCGGCGGGTCTGCCAAATGGAGGCATAGAGGATGCGCGGATTTCCGGGGTCCATCGACATGTCGACGGCGCCGCTATCCTCGTTACGATAGAGGATCTTCGACCAACTCTTGCCGCCATCGATGGTGCGATAGACCCCGCGCGCCTCGTTGGGCCCGAAGATGTCGCCCAACGCGGCAATATAGACGATGTCCGGGTTGGTCGGATGGATCAGCACCCGGCCGATATGTTTGGTGTCCTTCAGCCCGACATTGCTCCAGGTCAGCCCGGCATCGGTGCTCTTGTAGACGCCGTCACCATAGGACACGTCGAGCCGGATCGTGGTCTCGCCCATGCCCGCATAGATCACGTTGGAATCCGAACGGGCCACGGCAATGGCGCCGACGGTCGCGGTCTCCAGGAACCCATCGGACACATTGCGCCAATAGATGCCGCCATCGGTGGTCTTCCAGATGCCGCCGGCACAGGCACCGAAGTAGAAGGTCATCTGATTGTTGAAGTCGCCGGCCACCGCGACCACCCGGCCACCGCGCGAGGGGCCGATGCAGCGCCACTTGAGGCCGGACAATGAGGTAGCGTTCGAGAGGTCGTTCATGGCGCGATCCCAGGGTGATGGATTTTGCCGGAGAGTGGAACGGTTGCGGCCCCCTGGCAACCTTGCGTGGCGGGTTGACCGGGGGGAGGCGCGGGCGGAGGCTGGGCCATGTCCGTTGCCAGCAAAACCACCGCCCTGCCCCGCCCCGAACGCCTGTGGGCGGCGGTGTTGGCGGCCACGCTGCTCAACTTGCCGTTTGGCTCGGTGTATTCGTTCAGCGTGTTCCTGCGGCCGATCGAGCTGGAGCTGGCGATCCCGCGCTCGGCGTTGTCACTGGTGTTCGGGATGGCGACGGTGGGGTTCGCCGTGGGGTCGGTGGGGGCGGTCTATCTGTTTCGGGTTGCCTCGGCGCCGGTCTTGATCCTGGTCAGTGCCCTGGTCGCGGCGGCCGGCATCGCTTTCGCCGCGACGGCGTCAGGGATGGTGCAGTTGCTGATGGGCTATGGGATGGCGTTCGGCACGGGTGGCGGGGCGGCGTATATTCTGTTGCAGCAAGGCGTGAACATGCTGGTGCGGCGGCGCCAGGGGTTGGTCAACGGCTATCTGGTCAGCCTGTATCCGCTCGGCGCGGTGATCGCCACGCCGGTTTTTCACTGGTGCAACGAGGCCTTCGGCTGGCGGACCACGCTGGCCGGGCTGGCCAGCCTGTTGGTGGTGCTGGGCGTGGTGGCAGCGGGGCTGGTGCATCACGGCGGGACGCGGCTGACGGTGGCGGCGGGGTCGGCCCGGGCCAAGCCGGCGGCGATGGGGGTCACGTTCTATAAGCTGGCGGCGGCGTTCTTCCTGGCGGCCTGTGCCGGGCTGATGGTGTTGAGCCAGGCGCGGGAGATCGTGGCGGCCTATGGCGGGGCGACCGGGTTGGCGGTGGCGGCGACGACGGGGATCACCGCGGCGATCGCCTTGGCGCGGGTTAGCGGCGGGTGGCTGGTGGACCGGTTCGCGGTGTCGCAGGTGATGTGCGCGGCGCATGGGCTGGCATTGTGCGGGGGCGTGTTGCTGACGGCGTTGCCCTCGCCGGCGACGGCTGTGATCGGGTTGGGGATGGTGGGGATGGGGTATGGGTTCATCTCCGGCGCGACTGCCGGGGGTGTTGGTATCTACTGGCCACCGGCCGATTTCGGGCGGATCGCCGGGCGAACCTATGTCGCCTGGTGCCTGGCGGCGATCAGCTTGCCGGTGTTGGCGGGGTATCTGTTCGATCTGACGCGGGGGTATGGCGCGGCGGTGATGATTGCTGGGGCGGGCAATCTGTTGGGCATGGCGGTGGCGTTGACGCTGCCTCGGCGGGGCTGGCGGGGGTAGCTACTCTGCGGCATCGGCGAACTGGGCGTCATGCAGGTTGCGATAGGCGCCGCCGGCGGCGAGAAGTTCGCCGTGGGTGCCCTGTTCGGCGATGCCCTGGTCGGTGACGACGACGATGCGGTCGGCGTTGCGGATGGTGGCCAGGCGGTGGGCGATGACCAGGGTGGTGCGGCCTTGGGACAGTTCGGCGAGTGATTGCTGGATGGCGAGTTCGGTGGCGGTGTCGAGCGCGCTGGTGGCTTCGTCGAGGATCAGGATCGGGGGGTTCTTGAGGAAGATGCGGGCGATGGCGAGGCGTTGTTTCTGGCCGCCGGAGAGTTTGACCCCGCGTTCGCCGACCGGGGTGTCGAGGCCCTCGGGCAGGGCGTCGATGACCTCGCTGAGGCGGGCGCGGCTGGCGGCTTGGCGGATTTCGGCGTCGGTGGCGCCCAGGCGGCCATAAGCGATGTTGTCGCGGATGGTGCCGGCGAACAGGAATACGTCCTGTTGGACGATGCCTATTTGACGGCGCAGGGAGGCCAGGGTCATGTCGCGGATGTCGATGCCGTCGATGGTGATGCGGCCCTGGGCCACTTCGTAAAAGCGCGGCAGGAGGGAGCAGATCGTGGTCTTGCCGGCGCCGGAGGGGCCGACGAGGGCGAGGGTTTCGCCGGCGGATACCGTGAGGTCGAGATCGCGCAGGACGGGGCGGGCGGGGTCGTAGCCGAAGGTGACACCCTGGTAGCGGACTTCGCCGCGCAAGGCAGTGACGTCCTTGGCGCCCGGGCGGTCGGCGATGTCGGGAACGGTGGCCAGCAGGTTCAGGTAGCTGCGGAAGCCGGCGATGCCCTTGGGGTAGGTCTCGATTACCGCGCTGATTTTTTCCAGGGGGCGGTAAAAGACGGCGACCAGGAGGAGGAAGGCGACGAAATCGCCGATGGTCATTTGGCCTTTTACGATGAGCCAGGCGCCGGCGAGCATGACGACGACCTGGACGGCGCGCATGGCGACGTAATTCAAGGTGATGCCGGCGGCCATGGTGCGGTAGGCCTCGAGCTTCACACGGCGGTAGCGGTCGTTGTCGACGGCGAAGAGGCGGCGTTCGTGGTCCTCGTTGGCGAAGGCCTGGACGACGCGGATCCCGCCGACAGCCTCCTCGATGCGGGCGTTGAAGGCGTAAACCCGGCCGAACTGGGCCTGCCAGTTGAGCGTCATCTTGCCGCCGTAGCGGGCGACGACGAAGGCGGCGGCGGGGACGATGGTGGCGGCGATCAGGGCGAGGGTTGGGTTGATCAGCGCCATCAGGGCGAAGGCGCCGGCGAAGGTGAGGACGGCGATCAGCAGGTCCTCGGGGCCGTGATGGGCGACCTCGCCGATCTCTTCCAGGTCCTTGGTGACGCGGCCGACCAGGTGGCCGGTTTTCTGGTTATCGTAGAAGCTGAGGGATAGTTTTTGCAAATGGTCGAAGGCGCGGCGGCGCAGCTCGGTTTCGATGGCGATGCCGAGGACGTGGCCGAAGTAAGTGACGATGGCCATCAGGCCGGAATTCAGCAGGTAGACGGCGAACAGGCCAGCAACCGCCACCGTGATGACGTAAAGGTCCTGTTGCGGCAGGAGCTGGTCGATGACGCCGCGGACGGCCATCGGGAAGAGGAGTTCGAGGACTCCGGAAAGGGCGGCGCAGCCGAAGTCGAGCGCCAGAAGGCGCCGGTGCGGGCGATAGAATTGCAGGAACTGACGGATCATCTTGGCATGGCCTTCGGGCGGTCGCACGGCGAGAAAGCCCGCGCGCGGCGGGCCGGTTGGCGGATCGGGTCCGCCGGGTTCGCTTGGGGGGTGCTTAGGACATGATAGGGTTTTTTCGCCTGGATGCGGGCGGGGGTCAAGGCGCAAGGGAATTTTATAACGATATCGTAATAAAAATGGCGTGATTGCAAGTTGGGCGGAGGGGGTGGAAAAAAGAGAATTAAGGCAGGAAAATAAGATTCTTCTTTTTGTGAACAAAAAGAAGCAAAAAAACTTTCCCCATAAGGCGGCGGGACAAGGGGGCAGTATGGGTTTGGTGGGGCAATGGCGCGGCGGGTTTGAGACCTGCGGCGGAGGGGTGGCACGGGTGCCAACGGATAAAGTTTTTTTGCTTCTTTTTGTTCACAAAAAGAAGACTTTTCCTTGCCTTGGCGGAGAGCGGAATTCGCGGGTGCGGACGGCGGCAGGGCGCCGGTGTGCCATTGGGCGAGCAGGGCGTCGAGGCGCGCGAAGGCGGCCTCGAGCCAGGACAGAATCAGGGCGAGCACTGCCTCTCGCGCACGCGCGTGCGCCGCACGCAACGCGATGGCGGCACCGATGGTGCCGATCGCGCGGGCGAAAAGAGTGTTCCTGTTTTCCATATCGGTGAATTTAGTCACATTAACCGGCGGCGTCAAGAGTTCGTTGCGGCTTTTTTTCTGAGATAGTTGGGGCGTCGATGGTTTGTAAGCGACCGATAAATTTGCCGCGAAGGCGGCGAGCGGCAAGACTAGGAAGAAAGAAGTGTTGATCCTTCGCTGCGCTCAGGATGACAAATTGGGGGAATGAGCGAATGAATGAAGTTTTTTTGCTTCTTTTTGTTCACAAAAAGAAGATTCTGGCTCAGCGGTATTCGATCCGCGGGTCGATATAGGCGTAGAGCACGTCGACCAGCACGTTCATCAGGACGTAGATCACCAGCACGAACAGGATGCAGCCTTGGATCAGGGGGTAGTCGCGCACGCCGATGGCTTGGATGAGCAGGCGGCCGATGCCGGGGTAGGTGAAGACGGCTTCGGTGACCACGGTGCCGCCGACGAAGGCGGCGAGCATCAGGCCGACGATGGTGACGAAGGGGAGCAGGGCGTTGCGCATGACGTGGCGGCCGACGACGTCGCGTTCGCGCAGGCCTTTGCTGCGGGCGGTGCGGACGTAGTCGGCTTTCAATTCGCCGAGGAGGGAGGCGCGGAGGAAGCGGGCGAAGATGCCGGAGACGTAAGTTCCGAGGGTGAGGGCGGGGAGGATGAGGTTTTCCAGGGCGCCGAGCGGGTCTTCGAAGAACGGGATGTAGGTGGAGACGGCGGGGAGCCAGTGAAGCTGGACGCCGAAAAGCAGGATCAGCAGGATGCCGAGCCAGAAGGTCGGGACGCCGAGGGCGAGGGCACTCCAGGCGCTGAGGGCGCGGTCGATCCAGCTGCCGGGGACCAGGGCGCTGATGACGGCGACGGGGACGCCGAGGACCAGGCCGACGATGATGGCGGCGAGGCCGAGCTGGAGGGTGGCGG
Source organism: Asaia bogorensis (assembly GCA_945869965.1). Taxonomy (GTDB): domain Bacteria; phylum Pseudomonadota; class Alphaproteobacteria; order Acetobacterales; family Acetobacteraceae; genus CAMDGX01. Next base: position 45,611 of record CAMBRC010000018.1, on the reverse strand, counting down.
GTACGCGGGTCAGGATGAGGTCGAGGACGGGCTCGCGGCTTTGGATCGATTGGCCGAAATCGCCGACGACGGCGCCGCGGAGCCAGGTCCAGTACTGCTCGTATAGGGGGCGATCGAGGCCGAGGCGCTTGATGGTGTCGGCGATCTGCTCGGGGGTGGCGTTCTCGCCGACAATGGCGCCGACGGGGGAGCCGGGGACGGCGTAGACCATGGCCCAGATGCCTAGGGAGGCTAGGAAGAGGACCGGGATGAGCTGGGCGAGGCGGCGGAGGATGTAGGCGGTCATGGCTGGGGGCCGGGAGACAGGGGAGGGAGAGTCTTCTTTTTGTGAACAAAAAGAAGCAAAAAAACTTTATCCGATGGGGTTGGGCGAAATGGTCGAGGCCGGGTGGGCAGCGTGGGTCCTTCGCTCCGCTCAGGATGACGAGGGAGGGGCGAATGAATGAAGTTTTTTTGCTTCTTTTTGTTCACAAAAAGAAGGCTTCCACTTGTCTTTATCATGCCTACTCCACCTCCTCGCGCCGGTCTTCGAGAACTCTCGCCAGGGTGCGCCCGAGGGTGTCGAGCGAGAGGATGGTGAGGGTGAGGGCGAGGCCGGGGAGGACGGCGTAGGTGGGGGCTTCGTAGAGGAAGGATTTTCCGGTGCGGAGCATTTCGCCCCAGCTGGGGGTTGGGGGTGGGATGCCGACGCCGAGGAAGGCCAGGGCGGCTTCGAGGAGGATGGCGACGGAGGAGAGGATGACGATTTGGACCAGGATGGGGGACCAGGCGTTGGGCAGGACGGTGCGGAACATATTGTAGGTGGCCGAGCCGCCGAGGGCTTCGACGGCGATGACGAAGTCGCGTTGGCGCAGGGAGAGGACTTGGGCGCGGGTGATGCGGGCGAAGCTGGGGATGCCGGTGATGCCGACGGCGACGAGGGCGGCGAGCTGGCTGCGGCCGAGGACGGCGATCAGGGCCATGGCGAAGAGGATGCCGGGCAGGGCGAGCAGGACGTCGACGATGCGCATCAGGATGGCGTCGCGCCAGCCGCCGAAGTAGCCGGCGATGAGGCCGATGGGGACGCCGATGCAGGCGGCGATGATGACGGCGCCGGCGGCGGTCAGGAGTGAGGTGCGGGCGCCGTAGATGACGCGGGCGAGGATGTCGCGGCCGAGTTCGTCGGTGCCGAACCAGTATGCGGCTCCCGGCGGTTCGAGGGTCGAGGCGAGGTCTTGGTTGAGCGGGTCGATGGGGAGGAGCCATTGGGCGGTGAGGGAGATGAAGATGGTGATGGCGAGGTAGGCGACCGAGATCAGGGCGCCGGGGTGGGAGAGGACGCGGCGGAGGGTGGATTTGGCGCGTTGCCAGCCGCCGCTCATTGGGGGGTCTCCAGCCATTTTTCATCGGGGCGGGGGCCGGCGAAGTGGCAGGCGACGCGGGTGGGCAGGCCGGGGTAGGGCTGGAAGGTGGGGGCTTCGGTGGCGCAGCGTGGTTCGGCGCGGAAGCAGCGGGGGTGGAAGGTGCAGCCGGAGGGGGGACGGGCGGGGCTGGGGATGTCGCCTTGGAGGACGATGCGGTCGGTGTGGCCGCGGCGGGTGGGGTCGGGGATGGGGACAGCGGAGAGCAGGGACTGGGTGTAGGGGTGGGTTGGGGTTTCGTAGAGGTGGTGCTTGGTGCTCTCCTCGACGATGCGGCCGAGATACATGACGGCGACGCGGTCGCAGATGTGGCGGACGACGCTGAGGTCGTGGGCGATGAAGAGGTAGGCCAGGCCTAGTTCTTTCTGGAGGTCCTGGAGGAGGTTGACGACCTGGGCCTGGATCGAGACGTCCAGGGCGGCGACGGGTTCGTCGAGGATGAGGAGCTTGGGGGCGAGGGCGCGGGCGATGCCGATGCGTTGTTTTTGGCCGCCGGAGAATTCGTTGGGGTAGCGGCCGAGCATGGTGCGGGAGAGGCCGACGAGTTCGAAGAGTTTTTCGACGTGTTTCATGCCGCCGACTTCGTCGAACAGGCCGTGGATGTGTAGGGGTTCGGCGACGATGTCGCCCACGGTCTTGATGGGATTCAGCGAGGCGTATGGGTCCTGGAAGATGTACTGCATGTTGCGGCGGGTGCGGCGCAGGGCGGCGGGGGTCATGGTGGTGACTTCTTCGCCGGCGAAACGGACGGAGCCGGCGGTGGCGCGGATGAGGCCCATGATGGCGCGGCCGGTGGTCGTTTTGCCGCAGCCGCTTTCGCCGACGAGGCCGAGGGTTTCGCCGGCGCGGACGGTGAGGCTGACGCCGTCGACGGCGCGGACGGTGCCGGTTTGGCGGCGCAGCAGGCCGGTGCGGATGGGGAAGTGGATTTGGAGGTTTTCCACCACCAGGAGGGGGGTGTCGGCGGTGGCTGGGATGGCGGCGATTGGGGCGATGATGGGGGCGGTCTGGGCGAGGAGGGCCTGGACTTCCTCGGGGAAGTGACAGGCGGTGGCTCGGCCTTTGGCAAGTTCGACGAGGGGGGGGTCTTCGGCCGAACAGCGCGGGCGGGCGATTGGGCAGCGCGGGTGGAAGGCGCAGCCGGGGGGAAGGCGGGCGGGGGCCGGGGGTTGGCCGGGGATGGGGACGAGGCGTTCGGCGACGATGTCCAGGCGCGGCAGGGAGTGCAGCAGGCCGACGGTGTAGGGGTGGCGGGGGGTGGCGAAGATGTCGGCGACGTCGCCGGTTTCGACGATGCGGCCGCCGTACATGACGGCGACGCGGTCGGCGGTTTCGGCGACGACGCCGAGGTCGTGGGTGATGAGAATGACGGCGGCGCCGGTTTCGGCCTGGCGCTTGGCGAGGACGGCGAGGATTTGGGCCTGGACGGTGACGTCCAATGCCGTGGTGGGTTCGTCGGCGATGATGAGGCGTTTGGCGCCGGCCATGGCCATGGCGATGACGGCGCGTTGGCGCATGCCGCCGGAGAATTGGTGCGGGTATTGGGCGATGCGGGTGTCGGGGTCTGGGATGTCGACTTCGCGCAGGAGGGCGGCGGCGCGGGGGGCGGCTTCGGCGGCGGGGGCGAGGCCGTGGGCGATCTGGCCCTCGATGACCTGGCGGCCGATGGTCAGGACGGGGTTCAGGGTGGTGGTGGGGTCCTGGAAGATCAGGCCGACGTCCAGGCCGCGCAGGGTGCGCAGGGTTTCAGGATCGGCGGTGGTGATGTCGGTGTCGCCCATGCGGATGCTGCCGGCGACGCGGGCGGTGGGGGGGAGGAGGCCGGTGATGGCCAGGGCGGTGACGCTTTTGCCGGAGCCGGATTCGCCGACGATGCCGAGGACTTCGCCGACGTGGACGTCGAAGTCGATGCCGCGGACCGCCGGCACGTCACGGCCGCTGCCGGTGAAGCTCACCGACAGGGCGCGGACGGAGAGGACCGGCGGGGTTGCGGGGCCGCCGTCAGGCATGCGCGGTCAGCTGGCGAAGCCGAGCGTGCGCAGGACCAGCAGGCTGTCGAGGTCGCGGGTGAAGCCGCCGACATTCTTGGCGGCGACGGCGAGGAAGACGTCGAAGGTGTTGGTGGCGATGCCGAAGCTGGCGTCGACCATCGCCTTGTTCAGAGCGTCATAGGCGGCCTTGACGTCGGCGGTGCCGAAGGCGGTGTTGACGCGCTCGATGGCGGCGACATAGGCGGTGTGCGGGTTCGGGTTGCCGAGGACGGGGTTGTTGGCGATGCGGTAGATCGAGTTGGTGGTGACGCGGGTGGGGAATTTCTGCACGTTGCCGACGCCGCCGAAGACGGCCGCGAACTTGCCGCCGAGGAGGGCGTCGACGAATTCCGAGCCCTGCTTGAGGTCGAGCTGGATGTCGATGCCGGCTTTCTTCAGCGTGCTCTGGACCACCTGGCTGATGGCGACGCCGTCCTGGTCGCCGCCGTTGACCAGGAGTTTCCAGTCGTTCATCTCGGCGGTGGAGAGGCCAGATTGCTTGAGCAGGGCTTGGCCTTTGGCGAGGTCGAAGGCGTAGGTTTTGTCGTAGGAGCGGTCGGCGGCGGGGTTGGCGGGGGCCCATGGCAGGGCGGTGACTTCGCCGAGGCCGGCGTAACCGACGCGCAGGATGGCGGCGCGGTCGAGCAGGTAGTTGAAGGCCTGGCGGAATTTTTCGTTCTTGAACGGGCCGTTGGTGGTGTTGATGCGGAAAACCTGGACCAGTTGGCCCTGGCCCTGCCAGAGCTGGAAGCCGGCGGTGCGCAGGCGGACGGCGGCGCGGGCGCCTCCGCCGAAGACCATGTCGGCGGCTTTGGATTCCAGGGCGGCGGCGGCACTCTCGTTGTCGCTGAAGATGGTGAAGACGACTTCGGAGAGGATGGGCTGTTTGGCGCGCCAGTATTTCGGGTTGGCGACCAGGCGCAGGCGTTGGCCGAGGACGCGTTCGGCCACCGTGAAGGGGCCGGTGCCGTTGACCTTGGTTTCGGCGGTCTCGGTGGTGTCTTTGGCGATGACGAACATGAATTGGAGGAGGTCGGTGACCTGGCGGTCGGGGACTTTGGCCTTGAAGTTCAGGCGGACGGTCTTGTCGTCGATGACGGTCCAGTCCTTCACCACGCTCATGGTGGGGAAGACGTTCTTGCCGGTCTTGGGGTCGTTGGCTTTCTTCAGCGTGGCGTCGAGGTCGGCGCTGGTGAGGGCAGCGCCGCTGTGGAAGGTGACGCCCGCGCGCAGGACGATGGTGCAGCTCATGTTGTCGGGCGCGATGGTGAAGCTCTGGGCCAGGGCGGGGATGGGTTTGCCGGTCTCGTCGTATTCGATCAGCGTGTCGTAGAGGTTGCGCATGATCGAGGCGTTCTGCGAGGAGAACTGGTGCGGGTCGTAGTTGACGATGTCGGCCAGGAGGGCGATGCGCAGGGGGCGGCCGCCCTTGATGGCGGCCTGGGCGCTGGCGTCGGGGGCGATGGTGGCAGCAAGACCGGCGCCGGCGACACCGGCCAACAGGGTTCGACGGTTCATGACTTGGGCCATGCGTGGTCTCCTTGGATGCTGCGGGGCGCGCGACTGTTATAATAGCCTTTCACTGTCATCTCCGCGTGTCAAACCGGATTGGCGATTCCTTGCGCGTGATCAACGGGATTTGGAGGCAGAGAAGAAAGGTTCTTCTTTTTCTGAAGAAAAAGAAGCAAAAAGACTTTTACCCGTTTGCTCCCGGCCCAACGACTGGAACCGGTGCAAATGAATGAAGTTTTTTTGCTTCTTTTTGTTCACAAAAAGAAGACTCTTGTGTGCCTTCAAACCACCAGCCCGGCCGCCCGCTCACGCGTGGCGCGCAGGGCCGCGTCGGTCGCGGCAGGACCCATCCTGGTGGCGATCGTGTCGCGGGCTTGCAGGGCGCGCAGGGAGATGGCGGCATCGGTGCTGTCCCAGACCAGGCGCCAGCAGGCGTCGTACAGCGTGGGCAGCGACGCCGCGGCGGGTGATTGGGCCAGTGCGGCTTCGATCGCGTCGATCCGGCCGGTCAGCGTCGCGGCGTCGCCGGGCAGCGGTCGCAAGGCTGCCCGGTGCAGCCCGTTGGTTCGGACCTCGAAGACGCGGGCGAGGATGCCGGCGTGTTGGGCGGGGTCCAGTTGCAGCGGGGCAAGGTGCTCGTCCAGCAGCACCGCGTCGCGGCCGGCGACCAGGGCCACGCCGGTCGTCGCCACGCCGTCCAGGAGCAGGGCGCCGGCGGGGAAATCCGCCCGGCCGAAGCGCCGCGTGCCGGCATCGTCGGTGAAGGCGAAGGATTTCGGGCCGGACCACGTCAGCAACTCTACCGTATGCAGATGGCCCCGCTCCAGCCTGGCCAGGCGCGCACTCTGGCGCATGGCGCCGCGTGCTGTCAGCGGCCCCAGCAGCAGCGTAAGGCCGAGCATCAGCAGCATCAGGTCGCTCCACCAGCGCTGCAGCAGCACGGAGGAATGCCAATAGATGCCGGTGGCGCCCAGCACGCGCCCGGCCCCGTGCAGGGCGGTGAGATCGGGCCGGCTGCGGGTGTCGATCTTCAGCTCGGTTCGGCGGGCGCCGTCGATGACCGTCATGGTGCAGAACCAGCCGCCGGTACCATGTCGGCCGCTGGCGTGATACACCTCGCAGCGTCCCGGCACGATGCGCGCCTCGGGGATCGGCCGGCCGAGCCCGAGCGTCAGGGCGGTATCGACGAAGAGGGCACGCCCGGGCTCGTGGAATCCGACATACATCACCAGGATCGCGGCCCCGGTCAGGTGCAGCAGCCAGGCGGCGACATGCCCGGCGATGCGCCGGCCCAGGGGAATGCTGCCGGCGAGGCGGTGCGGCGGCGCGGGCAGGCCAATGGCGGCGAGGAGCCCGTCGTCCGGTCGGGTGGTGGCCACGGCGTCGCCTCCCTGCCGGGCGCAGGATAGCGTGCCGGGGCGGCGAGGGGCCAGACCAGCCGCAAGAGGTCGCGCCGCCGGCGATGGCTCCGGATCGGAATGCGGTATTGCGATGTTGTGTGACACCGTCGGCGGCCGACGGTGCGGCTCGCGCTTGCGGTCCCGAGGAGCGTTGACAGGTTCGAAAGGAGTCCGGAACCTCCGCAGGTCCGGGGAGTGCCACCGCATGTCGATCGATCCAATCACCGTATCCGTCATCCAGCATCGCCTGCGCGCGATTGTGGAGGAGATGGGCGAGGCGATGCTGCGGACGGCGTATTCGCAGATATTGAACTCGTCGCGGGATTTTTCGACGGCGTTGTGCGATCCGCAGGGGCGGCTGATTGCGCAGGCCGAGCATGTGCCGATCCATGTCGGGGCGCTGCCGTTCGCGGCGCGGGCGGTGACGGAGTATTTCGGCGATACGATCCGGCCGGGCGATGTGTTCCTGTTGAACGATCCCTATCGCGGGGGGAACCATATTCCGGACCTCACCGCCTTTGTGCCGGTGTTCGATGGCGGGCGGTTCGTGTTCTGGTCGATCAACCGGTCGCACCAGTCCGACATCGGGGGCGCGACGCATGGGGCGTATAATGCCGGGGCGACCGAGATTTTCCAGGAGGGCATTCGGATTCCGCCGCTGCGGCTGTACGACCAGGGGGTGCGGCGCGAGGACGTCTACGAGATGATCGTGCTGAACGTGCGGCATCCACGGGATTTTCGCGGGGATTTGGCGGCGATGATCGGCTCGGCGCGGGTGGGGGAGCGGCGGCTGGCGCAGTTGCTGGCGGAGTTCGGGTCCGGCACGACACATGCCGGGGTGGAGGCGGTGCTGGACGGGGCGGAACGCCAGGTGCGGGCGATTATCGCGGGCTGGGCGGACGGGGTTTATGAGGGCGAGGCTTTCCTCGACGATGACGGGCACAAGTTCAGCGATATTCGCATCCATGCCCGGGTGACCAAGACCGGCAGCGACCTGGAAGTCGATCTGAGCGAGAGCCATGAGCAGGTGGTGGGGTTCATCAACTCCTCGCTGGCCAACACGCATTCGGCGGTGGTGGTGGCGCTGTCGTATCTGATCGATCCTGATATCCCGAAGAATGACGGCGCGTTCCGGCCGCTGAAGGTGGTGCTGAAGCATGGCACCATCGTGTGGCCGCGCGACGGGGCGCCGGTGACGCTGTGCACCAACCATTGCGGGCAAGAAATTATTGAGGCGATCGTCAAGGCCTTGGCGCCGGCCTGCCCGGAGCGCGCGATGGCCGGGTGGGGTCGGCGGTTCCGGATTGCCATCCAGGGGGTCGATCCGCGCACCGAGCGCGCCTTCATCTGGCATTTGTTCCAGTCGCGGCCTGGGGGCGGTGCAAGCTCGGCCGGCGACGGCTGGGCCGGGGGGGGCGAGTGGCAGGCGGCCGGTGGAATCAAGTTCGGCAGCATCGAAGTGCATGAGGTGCGGTTTCCGCTGTTCTTCAAGCGGCATGAATTCCGGCCGGATAGCGGCGGGGACGGGACGTATCGCGGCGGGGCCGGCGGCGAGCTGGAGATGGCGATCGAGACCGCTGTGGCGGCCATCGGCAATACCGCCGGGGACGGTATCAAGTATGGGGCCTGCGGCATGGTCGGGGGCGCGGATGGCAAGCCGCATCGCTATTGGCTTGAGTCCGACGGGCTGGCGGACCGGCCGCTGAAGACCAAGGAAGTTGGCGTGACGATCCGGCCGGGCGATGTGCTGCACGCGCATTCCGGCGGCGGCGGCGGGTGGGGGGCGCCGGCGCAACGCAGCGGCGGGGATCGTGCTGCCGACCGGCTTGCCGGCTTCGTGACGGGGGCCGCCTGATGTATGCGATCGGCATAGATGTCGGCGGCACTTTTACCGATCTGGTGGCTGTCGATGACGCAGGGAAAGTGACGCTGGCGAAATCAGCGTCGACCCCTGGCGACCAATCGATCGGTGTGATGGAGGGGCTGGAGCGGCTGGCCGAGGCGCTGGGGACCACGGGTGCTGCCATGCTGGCGGCGACGCTGCGCATCGTGCACGGCACCACGGTGGCGACCAATGCGCTGTTGGAGCGCAAAGGCGCAAAAACCGGCCTGCTGACCACCGAGGGGCACCGCGATATCATCGAGATGCGCGAGGGGCTGAAGGACGATCGCTACAATCTGCGCATGGCGCCGCCGGTGCAGCTGGTGCCGCGGCATCTGCGGCTGGGGGTGCGCGAGCGGATCCGGCCGGATGGGCGGATCGAAATTCCGCTCGATGCAGCCTCGCTGGATGCCGCGATCGCGACGCTGGTGGCCGAGGGGGTGGAGGCGGTGGCGATCTGCACCCTGCATGCCTGGCGGGACGGGCGGCATGAGCGGGCGATGGCGGCGGCGGTGCGGGCGGCGATGCCCGGCGCCTATGTCTGCTTGTCGTCCGAGGTGTTGCCGCAAATCAAGGAATACGACCGCGTCTGCACCACGGTGGTGAACGCCTATGTCGGGCCGGCGCTGCAACGGTATCTGACCCGGCTGGAAACGCGACTGCGGGAGGCGGGGTATGGCGGGCCGGTACTGATCATCCAGTCGCATGGCGGGGTGGCGACGATTGCTGACGCCGTCGCGCTGTCGGCCGGCGCCGTGCTGTCCGGGCCGGCCGGGGGTGTGGCGGGGTCGTGCCATGCGGCGACGCTGATGGGGGCCCATACTTCAGGCGGGGGAGATCTCATTCCATTCGACATGGGCGGGACCTCGACGGATATTTCCCTGGTGGTGGGCGGGACGGCGGCGATTGCCTCGGACCGGCGGTTGGCCGGGCAGCGCGTGGCGTTGCAGAGCCTGGACATCGCGTCGATCGGCGCCGGCGGCGGCTCGATTGCACGCGTCGATGCCGGGGGAGTGCTGCATGTTGGGCCGGAGAGTGCCGGGGCGCAGCCGGGGCCGGCGTGTTACGGGCGCGGCGGCACCGAGGCGACGGTGACGGATGCCAATCTGGTACTGGGTTTTCTCGATGCCGGGAATTTCCTGGGCGGGCGGGCGCAGCTTGATGTTGCGGCTGCGGAGGCGGCTGTGGACCGGGTGGCGGTGCGGCTCGGGGTGGACCGGATGGCGGCGGCGGAGGGCATTCATCGCATCATCAACACGCGCATGGCGGAGGGCATTCGCCTGGTCTCGGTGCGGCGCGGGGTCGATCCGCGGCGCTTCGCCATCCTGTCGTTCGGAGGGGCGGCGGCGCTGCATGTGACCGATGTGGCGCGGCAGCTCGACCTCAAGCGGGTCATTGTGCCGCGGCTGGCGGCCGTATTGTCGGCCTGGGGCATGCTGGCGTCCGACCTGCGCTACGAGGTCGCGCGCACCCATATCGGCGATGCCAGCCAGTTGGACGCGGCCGACCTGCGCGCGGTCTGGGCCGAGATGGAGGCGGATGGGCGGGCGCGACTGGCGGCGGCCAGCTTCGACGGGCCGGTGAACGTGCAGCGCTCGGCCGACATGCGCTATGGCGAGCAGATCTTCGAGGTCTCAGTGCCGCTGGACGGTATCGATTTCACCAGTCCAGGGCTGACGACATTACTAGCCGATGCGTTTCATGCGCGGCACGAGGAGCTTTACACCTACGCCATGCCGGATCAGGAAGCGGTGCTGGTGAATGCGCGCGTGGCGGTGGTCGGCGGGTTGCCGGCCCTGCCGCAGGAGCCCGATCTCGCCACGCGCCCGAACGCAGCCCCGCGCGGCTCGCGGCGCATTCATCTCGGCGGCTGGCGGGATGTGGCGGTGTATGACCTGGAATCGCTTGCACCGGGGCAGGTCATCAGCGGGCCGGCCGTCATTGAGTCCGCGACGACGACGGTGCTGATGCGCGCGGGGGATACCGCCAGGGTAACCGCGTTTGGGTGGTTGGACATTGCGGTGGAGTAAGGCAGGTGTTCGTTTTGTAAACAAAAAAACCAAAAAAACTTTGCCCGTTTGCAAGGGCGGACGGCGGAGATTCACCGCCAAGTGGATAAAGTTTTTTTGCTTCTTTTTGTTCACAAAAAGAAGACCTTCCTTCCCCCTGGCCTAACCTGAATCCTTCGACCAAACTCCCCAACGAGGAGGGCCCGCCGATGAAGTTCCACTGGTTTGCCGAGGCCAGCTATCCCAAGCTGCCGGCCGATTTTCGCGCCCGGAAGATTTCGTCCTGGGTGGACACGCCCAAGCATTTGCACGACCCCGTCGTCATCGGCGAGATGTGCCGCATGTTCATCCGGCTGATGCAGCAGGCCGACCGGGATGGCTTCGACGGGCTGGCGGTGAACGAGCATCACCAGACGCCGTTCGCCGTGACGCCTTCACCGAATCTGCTGGCGGCGGCGTTGGCGCACACCACCGAGCGAGCGGCGATCCTGATCATTGGGGACAGCCTGGCGCTGTACAATCCGCCGACACGGGTGGCCGAGGAGATGGCCTGGCTCGATTGCCTGTCGAATGGGCGGGTGATTGCCGGGTTCGTTTTCGGCACGCCGATGGACAGCGTCTATGCCTATGGCATTCCGCCGGCCGAGTTGCGCGACCGGTTCGAGGAGGCGCGGCAGCTGATCCACAAGGCGTGGGACGAGATGGAGCCATTCGCCTTCAACGGCAAGTATACCAAGCTGCGCTATGTGAATTTGTGGCCGCGGCCGATCCAGAAGAAGTTCCCGGTCTGGGTGCCGGGTTCCGGCAGCGTGGAGACCTGGGACCTCGCGATCGAGAACGACTATTGCTATGGCCATCTGTCGTTTTCCGGCCTGTTTGCGGCCAAGCCGCTGGTCGATGCCTGGTGGGAATACTGCGCGATGCGCGGGGCCGACATGAACCCGCACCGGATGGCGTTCACCCAGATCACCTGCTGTGCCGCCACCGACGCCGAGGCCGAGCACCTGTACAGTGACGCGGTGAAGTATTTCTACCGCAACCGCTATACCAACCCGGCCTATGAGGCGCCACCCGGCTATCGCTCGACCAAGTCGGTGCAGGCGATCATGGGGCATCGGAAAATTGCGGAATCGAAACTTTCCGCCGAGGATCGCGCCCGAGCGGCGTCTGGCGAGATGAGCTTCTGGGAATACGACCAGCACGGCTTCATCATCGCCGGCTCGCCGGCCCGGGTGCAGCAACGCATGCGTGAGCTTTGCACCGATTTGCGCGTCGGCCAGTTGATCGCCTGTCTGCACATGGGCGACCTGCCGGAGGAGGTTGCCGCGGAGAACACGCGGCTGATCGGCCACGAGGTGATGCCCGGGCTGCGCGACCTGTGGGCCGACCAGCCGGACCGGTGGACGCCGGAGGCAACCCATCAGGCGCCCGTCGCCCCGATCGTTGCGACCAGGGCGGCGGAGTAGACGACGTGCAGATACAGAATTTCGGCCCCGCCAGCATTCGCCTCTGGCGCATGGGGGCGGGAAAGCCCTTGCTCTACCTGCATGGTTTCGAGGGCCACCCCGGCGATGCGCCATTCCTGCACCGGCTGGCGCAGACGCGCCTGGTCATTGCCCCGGAGCATCCGGGCTTTGGCGTGAGCGAGGGGCTGGCGGCGATGCAAGACATCACCGACCAGGCGCTGCATTTCCGCCGTATCATTCGCGCGCTGGGAACGCGGCGGGTCGATGTGGTGGGGCATTGCCTGGGCGGGATGTTCGCGGCCGAGCTGGCGGCGATCAGCCCGCATCTGGTGCGGCGGCTGGTGCTGGTGAACAGCTATGGGCTGTGGGATGACGCCGACCCGCTGCCGGATGCGTTTTCGCTGACGCCGGCGCAGTTTCAGGCCGCCAACTGGCATGATCCCGCGGCGGCGCCGGACGATGCCACGCCGCCGATGGTCCGCCAGCGCAACCTTGGTGCGGCGACGAAGTTCATGTGGCCGATCCCCGATCGCGGGCTGACCCGGCGGCTGGGCTTCATCGAGGCGCCGACGCTGGTGCTGCATGGCGCGTCGGACGGGCTGGTGCCGGTGGCGTATGGGCAGCGCCTGGCCGGGTTGATTCCGAATGCGGCGTTCCAGGCGATCGAGGGCGCGGGGCATCTGCCGATGGTGGAGGCGGAGGCGGCATTTGCCGGGGCGGTGGACAGCTTCCTGGCGGTTGAGTCGCATTGGGGGCATAGGCAGTAAGCAAGCAACTTCTTCTGGTAAAAAAGAAGATGCTTGCTTGCCTTCGCCGAGATCAGGCGGTCTTGCGAACCCCCCAGAACACCGCCGAGCCCGAGCGTGCGAAGCCGGTCAGGTTGGTGCGAAAGGCGGTTGCCGAGAATTGCAGCCCCAGCGGCACGAACATCGCGTTCTCCAGGGCGCCGCGCTGGATCTGTTCGGCGATGGTTTTTTGGCTCGCCAGGTCCGGCGCGTCGAACCAGGCATCGCGTAGCTTTTCTTGTTCGGACAGGGTCGGGCGCCACCAGGCGCCGGCCGCCGCACCGTTGGCGCGCAGCGGCAGGTGGGTGGCCGGCGTGTTGATCGACAGCCCGGTCCACGAGGTGGTGTAGCAGCTCCAGCCGCCCTTGTCGGTGGGTTCGCGGCTGTTGCGGCGCTGGATCATCGTGCCCCAATCCATGCTGGCGAACTCGACGTTCAGGCCGATGGATTTCAGCACGGAGTCGGCGACCAGCGAGGATTGCCGGATCGAGGCGATGTCGGTCGGCGACATCAGCACGACCTTCTCGCCCTTGTAGCCGCTCTCGGCGACCATCTTCTTGGCCGCGGCGACGTTGGCGGGCATCAGCTCCAGCCCGACCTTGCTGGCAAAGGGGGATTTCGGCGGGAACACGCCGACGCCGATGCCGCCAAGCTCCTTCGCCTCGTCGCCCAGCACGGCGTCGACGAAATCCTGTTGCGAGACAGCGGCCAGCACCGCGCGGCGCAGCTTGGGGTTGTCGAACGGCGCCTGGTAGTGATTGAAGAACAGGCTCATCAGGTTGCCGAGCTGGTCGAACACTTCGGTCTTGACGCCGGGTGCGCGGCGCAGGATCGGCAGGTGATCGGACAACGCGCCGTCCAGCCAGTCGATCTCGCCGCGTTGCAGGGCGGCCAGCGAGGTGGCGGGATCGGGCATGGTGGTCCACTCCACGCGGTCGAAATGCACCACCTTGCCGCCGGCCCACATGCTGATCGGCTCGCTGCGCGGCACGTATTTCTCGTTGCGGACATAGACCGCGCCGGCGCCGGCGCGCCACTCCTCGCGCACGAAGCGGAACGGCCCGCTGCCGACATACTCGTTGATCTGGGTGAAGGCGTCGGTCTTGGCGATGCGCTCGGGCATCACCACCACGCCGGTCAGCGCATAGGGCAGCAGCGAGAACTTCTTCTTCAGCCGAAAGCGCAGCCGGTTGTCGTCCAGCGCCACCAGCTCGTTGGTCGCCGCCATCAGTGACTCAACCAGCGGCGCGCGCTTGGCACTGCGCAGGATCGAGGCCACCGCATCGGCCATGCGCACCCGCTCGCCGTCATGGTGCATCAGCCCCTCGCGCAACGTCAGCGTCCAGGTCAGGCCGTCATCGCCGACCTCCTCGCCGCCAACCATCTGCTTCTGCGGCAAGAAGCCCTCGTCCAAGTCATACAGCCGGTCCCACACCATCATGCTGTGCATCGCGGCGACCGTGGTGGTGGACCAGACCGGATCGGGATTGGCCAGGTCGGCATGCGGCACGAAGCGCAGGATGCGCGGGTTGCCCGAGCCCTGGGCCAACGCCGGACGGGCAAGCGGGGAAGCAGCCAGGGCAGAGCCCGCGGCGGCGGCAAGCAAATGGCGGCGCTTCATGGCGCGTCTCCTGTGCGGGAACCGGCAAAATTGCAGGCCCGAACTCTGGCGGATCGCGCGGGCGAAGGCCAGCGAATTGCGTCGTCGTCATGCAACGGCGGCAGGAAGGAAGGTCTTCTTTTTCTGAAGAAAAAGAAGCAAAAAGACTTTATCCATTTGCGCTCGGCATGCGCCACGAGCACCCAGCCAAGTGATGAAAGTTTTTTGGTTCTTTTTTTCAAAAAAGAACGCGCTTGCTTACTCCGCCGCACCCTTCACCTGCTCCCACCACGCGCACTCGCCCGGCGCCAAGGCGAAGTTCCCCGCCACCACCTGGACCGGGGCGCGCAGCCCCTCCTCCGCCATCTTGCGCTTCAGCCCGTGCTGCCCGGCGCGTTGTTCCGGCGTCATGCGCTGCCGCTCATGGCCCCAGATCGACGGCCCGGCATCGCACACCGCCGCCTGATGCGTCGCGGGATCGACCACCCTCCCGCCCCAGCCGTATTCCACCATGAAGCCGCCCGGCGTCTTGGCATAGAAGCTGGTCATCAGGTCGTTGGCGTGGCGCCCCAGCGTGGTGGCGATGCGCCCGTCCACCTCGCCGGCGATGTCATAGCCCTGGCCGACATCGTCCAGGTTGAACAGCTCGACCATGAAGTGATGGAGCTGCGGCGGCACCTTGCCCTCCAGCATCGCGAAGCTGTGGTGCCGGCCGTTCACATGCATGAAATAGCCGCGGAACGGCGCCTCGATCCAATCGGACACGCCGAAGCCCAGCACGTCGCGATAGAAAGCCAGCCCGGCCTGGATGTCGTTCACCAGCATCACCGCATGGCCCATGCCGAGCGCCCCGGTGCGAAACCCGGACAGGCAGCGCCCGGGCCGGAACGCCTCGTCCGTCACCGCCGCGCCATAGACCAGCTCTACCCGGTTGCCGAACGGATCCATCGTGTGGACCAGTCCGCGCACATGCCGCCGGTCGCACAGCGCCGCGTCGCCACGCGTGACCCGATGCCCCGCCGCCTCCAGCCGCGCCGCCATCGCATCCATCGCTGCGGCATCGGCCACCTCCCAGCCAAAGAAGGCCGGGCCGTCCGTGGCGTCGCGCGCCACCACCAGGCGTTGCTTGCGGTCGTCCATGCGGAAGGCGAGCTCGGCATTGCTGCGACCGGCCAGTTGCAGCCCCAGCACCCCGGTGGCGAAGCCGGACCAGTCCTCCAGGTTGCTCGCGTGCAGCCCGATGTACCCCAGCGCCTGAATGCCCATCGCCGCCTCCCCCATCCGTTGCCGCATCATCATCCCGTGGGCGCGGCGCTGTCGAGTATTTCGCGCACAAGCAGCCGCAGTGCCGGCAACACCTCGGCGCCGAACCAGGGGTTCTTCCGCTCCCACCCCTCGGTCCGCCAGGACGGATGCGGCAACGGCAGCCGGCCCGGCAGGTGCCGGCGCCAATCCTGGACATGGGCGGTCATCGCACCAGGCCCCAACAAGCGGGCCATGGCGAAGCTGCCTACCACCAGGGTCAGCGCGACCGCCGGCATCAACGGCAACAGCCGCGGATGCCAGGTCGGCGCACATATCTTCATCGGGGCCGCATCCCCGCCATTCGGCAACCGCCCGGGGTAGCAAAGCCCCATCGGCAGAATACCCACCCGGCTGACGTCATAGAACTCCTCCGGCGCAATCCCCATCCAGCCGCGCAGCCGCTCGCCCGAGGCATCGTCCCACGGCAGGCCGGAGGCATGAACCTTGGTCCCCGGCGCCTGGCCGATGATCAGCAACCGCGCCGTCGCCGAAACCCGCAACACCGGCCGCGGACCCAGCGGCAGTTCCGCCGCACAGATCGTGCAGGCGCGTGCCGCCGCGGCGGCTTCGTCCAGCGTCTCAGCCATCGATCCGCTGCCAGCCATGCCGCACCTCGCGCGTCTCGGCATCGAAGGCGAAGCGGAACCCACCCGCCGCCGTCGCCGGCTGGTCGCGTGTGCGGCTGATCCCAACCCCCGACAGGGCGCACAGCAACAATGCGCCGACCCCGCCATGCGCCACAATCGCCACGTCGCCCGCCGGCCGCGGCAACGCCAGCACCCGGTCCACCGCCGCAACCACCCGCGCCTGCGCATCCACCGCCCGCTCCCAGCCGCGGATGCTCTGCGTCGGCTGGGCAAAGAACAGGTCGGCCGTGGCCTCGAACTCCTCGCGCGGCAGGAACCCCGTGGCGCTGCGGTCATTCTCGCCCAAATCGGCATGGGTAGCGAAGCGCAGGCCAAGATGCCCAGCCAGGATCGCCGCCCCGTCGATCGCCTTGCGCTCGGTGCTGCATTGCACGGCCGCGATCCCCGCCACCCAGGGCGCGGTCAGCGCCGCCCGCATCCGGGCCACGCCGCGCTCGGATAACGGCCACTGCGGAACCGGCACCGCGGGATCGATGACAACATCGGGATGGGTGATGAAGTGCACCAGCGTCATGCCAGTTCGTACTCCACCTCGGGCGTGTAGACCGAAGCCTCCTTGCCCAGCTGCGAACTGAACAGGGTGAAACACGCCACCTCGATCGGTCCGGCGCGGAACAGGTTATGCGCCTGCACGAACCCCGCCAGCTTGTCGACCGGCGCATTGTCCAGCCGCGCCAGCGTCACATGCGGGGCAAACCGCCGCCGCTCGGCGTGCATCCCCGCCCGCTGCAACGCCGTCTCGATCTTGCCCGCCAGATGCTCCAGCGCCGGATTGCGCGTCACCCCCACCCAAAGCGTGGTGTCCCGCCCGCCCTTGGCAAAGGTGCCGACCCCGGCCAGCTCCAGCGCGAACCGCTTCGCCCGCAGCGCCGCCAGCGCCTCATCCACCTCCTCGGCGCGATACGCCGGCACCTCGCCGATAAAGCGCAACGTGAGGTGGAAATTCTCCATTGGCACCCAGCGCGCGCCAGGGACGCCACGTCCGCCCAGCATCGCCAGGCGCCGCCGCGCCTCCCACGGCAGTTCGAGTCCGACGAACAGCCGCACCGCTACCCCCACACCACTATCGGCGCACCCGCCCCAACAGCTCCGCCACCAACGGCACCATCCGCGCGGCCACGATCGCCACCCCCTTGGCATTCGGATGGATCCGATCGGCCTGGTTCAGGCTGGGGTCGCCCGCCACCCCCTCCAGGAAGAACGGGTCGAACGCCACGCCCGGCCGCGCACCCAGCCGCTGGAACACCGCCCGATACGCATCGCCATACTCCGGCCCAAGATTCGGCGGCGCCAGCATCCCGCTCAACAACACAGGAATCCCGCGCGCCGCCAGCACATCCAGGATGGCGCCAAGATTGGCCTCGGTCGCCCGCGGATCCACGCCGCGCAACCCATCATTGGCCCCCAGTTCCACCAGCGCCGCATCCACCGGCTCGGCCAGAACCCAGTCCAGCCGCGCCCGCCCGCCGGCCGTGGTGTCGCCGCTGACCGCGCCATCGACCAGCGCCACGTCCAGTCCGCGCGCCTTCAATCCAGCCAGCAAGCGCGCCTGGAACCCCTCCCCGGCCGCCAGCCCATAGCCGGCCGCCAGCGAATCCCCCAGCACCAGCAAACGCAACGGCGCCGCCTCAGCCACCCGGCCATAAAGCGTCGCCGAGATGAAAAGACCGCAAGCCAACGCAATCATGGCTTTGCGCCCCGCCCAACCCGGCCCATATCGTGCCGTCATGGT
The DNA here is from genome assembly GCA_945869965.1 of Asaia bogorensis. GTDB lineage: Bacteria > Pseudomonadota > Alphaproteobacteria > Acetobacterales > Acetobacteraceae > CAMDGX01. The sequence continues at coordinate 27,843 of CAMBRC010000018.1, read as the reverse complement.
CACATCCTCCGCCACCGTCGAGGCCGAACCGCCGGCCGCCCCTGCCCATATGAGCACTGGCAAGCCGCTGGTACAGGTCCGCGACCTGCATTTGACGGTGCCGTCCGCCGCCGGACCGGTCAACATCCTGCGCGGCATCGACCTGGACATCGCCGCCGGCGAGGCGGTCGGCGTGGTCGGCCCGTCCGGTTCCGGCAAGACCAGCCTGCTGATGGTCCTGGCCGGGCTGGAAGCCGCCACCTCCGGCAGCGTGATGCTGGACAGCCACGAACTCACCAAACTCGACGAGGACGCGCTCGCCCGCCTGCGCCGCCAGGAAGTCGGCATCGTGTTCCAGGCATTCCACCTGATCGCCAGCATGACCGCGCTGGAAAACGTCGCCATCCCGCTGGAACTCGCCGGCAACCGCGACGCCATGACCCGCGCCGCCGAGAGCCTCACCGCCGTCGGCCTTGGCCACCGCCTGACCCACCTGCCCAGCCAGCTTTCCGGCGGCGAGCAACAGCGCGTGGCGCTCGCCCGCGCCTTCGCCCCGCGCCCGCGCCTGCTGCTGGCCGACGAGCCCACCGGCAACCTGGATGGCGCCACCGGCCAGGCAGTGATGGACCTGCTGTTCGACCTCCGGGCCAAGCACGGCACCACGTTGATGCTGATCACCCATGACCCAGCCCTGGCCGCCCGCTGCGGGCGGACCATCCGCATCGGCGACGGGAAGATCGTGACATGAGCCGGGAAGGCGAGGGCTCTGCCCTCGACCCGCAAAGGGCCGGCGGCCCTTTGAGCCCATTTGTACGGTCCAGGGGCTTGGCCCCGGGCGGGTCCAGGGCAGCGCCCTGGCCTTTCTCATGATTACTATTCTTCGCATCGCCCGGCGCGAACTGCGTGGCGGCATCACCGGCCTGCGCATCGTGCTGGCCTGCCTCGCCCTCGGCGTCGCTGCCATCGCCGCCATCGGCTCCCTGCGCGAGGGCATCGAGCGCGGCCTGGCCCAGGACGGCGCCCGCATCCTCGGCGGCGACATCGACGTCCTCGGCGGCTCCCAACCCTTGCCCGACCCGCTGCGCGCCTGGCTCACCGCACGCGGGGCGAAACTATCCGACATCACCACCTTGCGCTCCATGCTGATCGCCCCCGGTTTGAACGGCGCGAGCGGCGAACGCATGCTGGTTGAGCTGAAGGCCGTCGACTCCGCCTGGCCGCTGATCGGCACCGTAGGCTTCGCCCCCGCCCAAACCCTCGACGAGGCACTGGGCCCACGCGACAACCGCTACGGCATCGCCGTCGAGCCCACCGTCCTGACCCGCCTCGACCTCACCCCCGGCGCCATCGTCCGCCTCGGCACCGCCACCCTGGAACTGCGCTCAACCGTCGCCGCCGAGCCCGACCGGGTCGCCAGCCCCTCCCTGTTCGGCCCGCGCGCCCTGATCTCCCTGCCCGCCCTGGCCGCCCTGGCCGCCACCGGCCTGCTGCAACCCGGCGCCATCGTCGAACACCATCTGCGCGCCGACCTGCCGCCCAACACCGACATCCCCGCCACCATCCGCGCCCTGCGCGCCGAATTCCCCAACACCGGCTGGCGCATCCGCCAGGCCGCCGACGCCGCCCCCCAAGTCAGCCAGTTCATCGAACGCACCAGCCTGTTCATGACCCTGGTCGGCCTGACCGCCCTGCTGGTCGGCGGCATCGGGGTTGCCAACGGCGTGCGCGCCTGGCTGGCCGCCCGCGCCCGCGGCATCGCCACCCTGCGCTGCCTCGGCGCCTCGCAGGCCACCGTCTTCGCCATCGCCCTGATCCAGGTGATGGCGCTGGCCGGCCTCGGCGTGCTGATCGGCGTCGTCGTCGGCGCATCGCTGCCCGTCCTGGCGACGCTTCTGCTGTCCGACGTCCTGCCGGTGCCGCCGGTCCTGGGCTTCTTCCCCCGCCCGCTCGGCCTGGCAGCGCTGTTCGGCCTGCTGACCGCGGCGACCTTCGCCCTGTGGCCGCTCGGCCGCGCCATGCGCATCCCCGGCGCCGCGCTGTTCCGCGACGCCATGGTGCAAAGCAGCACCCGTCCACCCGGCTGGCTCATCGCCGCCAACATCGCCCTCGCCCTCGCCTTGGTCACCCTGGTCGTCGCCACCAGCGAGGATCGCGCCTTCGCCATGTGGTTCTGCGGCTCGTCCGTCGCCACTCTGCTGCTGTTCCGCGCTGGCGGCTGGGCGCTGATGGCCGCCGCCCGCGCCATCCCGCGTATGCTTCCTCAGTGGGGTCAACATAGCTGGGCCCAACTCGGCCTTTCCAACCTCCACCGCCCGGGTGCGGCCACCCCGCTGATGCTGGTCTCCGTCGGCCTTGGCCTGTCCACACTGGCCGCCGTCGTCCTGATTCAGGGCAATGTCCGCCGTCAAATTGTCGAGCAACTCCCCGACCGCGCCCCCAGCTTCTTCTTCATCGACATCCAGAACGACCAGCTGGCCCAGTTCCAAACCCTGCTCGCCGCCAACCCCGGCGTCACCGAGGTGCGCCACGTCCCCAGCCTGCGCGCCCGCATCGTCAGCGTCTCCGGCGTGCCCGCCGACCGCGTCGCCGCCACGCCAGACACCGCCTGGGCCCTGCGCGGCGATCGCGGCCTGACCTACGCTGGCGCCGCCCCCGAAGGCTCCCGCCTCACCGCCGGCACCTGGTGGGAGCCCAACTATCGTGGCCCGCCACTGGTCTCCTTCGACGCCAAGCTCGCCGCCGGCTGGGGCGTCAGGGTCGGCGACGTGATCCGCGTCAACGTGCTGGGCCGCGACCTCGACCTGACGGTTGCCAACCTGCGTGAGATCGCCTGGCGCAGCATGGGCATCAACTTCACCCTGGTCGCCAGCCCCGGCCTGCTCGAACGCGCGCCCCACGCCCACATCGCCACCGTCCGCGCCACCCCCGCCTCCCAGTCCCAAGTCCTGCGCACCGTCACCGATGCCCTGCCCAACGTCTCCGGCATCCGCGTCGAGGACGTGCTGCGCACCCTGTCCGAACTCCTCTCGCGCATCGCCGCCGCCCTGGCCGCCACCGGCTCACTCACCCTGGTCAGCGGCGCCCTGGTCCTCGCCGGCGCGGTGGCCGCCGGCCAGCGCCAGCGCATCCGCGAGGCCGTGATCCTGAAGACCCTCGGCGCCACGCGCCGTCAGATTCGGGCCGCCTGGCTGGTCGAATTCGGCATTCTGGGCGCGGTCGCCGGCACGCTGGCCGCCGCCGTCGGCACCGCGGCCAGCTGGGGCGTGGTGCGGTTCATCATGCAGGCCGACTGGGCCTTCCTGCCCGGCACCCTGGCCGCCACCGTGGCCGCCTGCATCGCCATGATGCTGCTGGTCGGCTTCGCCGGCACCGAAACCGCCCTGCGCGCCCGCGCCGCGCCGTTGTTGCGCAACGAATAGCCCCACGCACCAAACATTACACCGAATTCGCTTGAACCCGGCCGTCTTCTAACCAAAATAGGGCCTCAACAGGCATCCCGCCTGCCAAGGGAAGCAACAACGATGGCTCTCAGTCCCGATTTTCGCGCCTACCCGGGTGTCGGCCGCGCCGCGGACTCCGCGGCCGCGCTCGATGCCGGGCTGCGCGCCTACATGCTGCGCGTCTACAACTGGATGACCTCCGGCCTGCTGGTCACCGGCATCGTCGCCTACGGCATCGTCAGCGTGCCGTCGATCTACGAGATCTTCTACCCCGCGGTGATGACCCCGCGCGGCCTGCGCCACGCCCCCGGCGTGCTCGCCTATGTCGCGATGTTCGCCCCGCTGGCCTTCATGCTGGTGCTCAGCTTCGGCGTGAACCGCCTGTCCAAGACCGCCGTCCAGGCGCTGTTCTGGGCCTTCTGCATCGCCATGGGCGCCAGCATCACCAACATCTTCAAGATCTACACCGGCCAGAGCGTGACCCAGGTGTTCTTCATCACCGCCGGCACCTTCGCCGCGATGAGCCTCTACGGCTACACCACCCGCACCGACCTGACCAAGATGGGCGCCTTCCTCATCATGGGCCTGATCGGCATCCTGATCGCCGGCCTGGTCAACATGTTCGTCGGCAGCAGCGCGCTGGCCTTCGCCATCTCGGTGATCGGCGTGTTCATCTTCGTCGGCCTCACCGCCTATGACACCCAGCGCATCAAGGGCGACTACGTCGAATACGCCTACGCCCACGGCTCCGACGAAGCCGGCAAGCGCAGCGTGATGGACAGCCTCAGCCTGCTGCTCAACTTCATCAACCTGTTCATGCTGCTGCTGCAACTGATCGGCGTGCGCACCAACAACGACTGATCCCCCAAGATCAGCCCACCAAAAAAGGGCCCCGGGAGCAATCCCGGGGCCTTTTTTGCGTCTGCAACAAGCGAAACAGGAGCCTTCTTTTTGTGAACAAAAAGAAGCAAAAAAACTTCATCCATAAAGCAATATCGAGCGCCCGAACGGCGCGATGGACCCACGCTCCCCGTTAGCCGCCAATCATGTCACCACAGGCAAACGGACAAAGTTTTTTTGCTTCTTTTTGTTCACAAAAAGAAGACCCTTCCTCCCGCCTGCCTGCCGCTTCTCAAGCCGCCTTCAGGAAGATCCCCAGCTTGACCAGCGCCGCGTTCTTGTCCGTCTGGTCCAACGCCCCGAGTTCGGCGGCCAGGCGATCCATCGCCGCCTCGTAGATCTGGCGCTCGGAAAAGCTCTGGTCGGGCTGGCCGGCATTGCGATGCAGGTCGCGCACCACCTCGGCGATCGAGATCGGGTCGCCCGAGTTGATCTTCGCCTCATATTCCTGTGCCCGGCGCGACCACATGGTGCGCTTGATCCGCGCCCGGCCCTTCAGCACCGCCAGCGCCTCGTCGAACATCTTGCGCGTCGACAGCCGGCGCAGCCCGGCCGAGCGCGCTTTCGACACCGGCACGCGCAGGGTCATGCGGTTTTCCTCGAAGGTGATGTGGATCAGCTCCAGGTGATGCCCGGCGATCTCCTCCTTGGCGATCTTCTCCACCTTGCCCACGCCATGGGTCGGGTAGACGACGTAGTCACCCTCGCCAAAAACCTCATCCTTGTTCGAGGCGCGCGAGATCGGCGCCGGACGCCCGTTCACCATCATCGGCACTGGCCGGGGGCTCGGCGAAACCGGGCTCGGCGCAGGGCTGGGTGCCGCGACCACCGCCGGTACCACCACGGCGGCCGAAGCTTGGGGAGCCGAAGCCTGGGGAGCCGGAGCCTGGGGAGATTCAACGTCGTCAGTAGAGGCTGTCACGATATGGCTGGTCTCAATCTGGGGTTTAGAAGGCGCCCTGGGTTGCACGCCCGCGGCTGCGGGAGTGGCGGAAGCGGCGGCAGCGGACTGCTTGGCGGGGGTCGCCGCCGCGGCCGAATGGGGGGGAGCCGGCTTGGCGCTTGCCTTCGCGGGCGCCTTGGCCGGCGCTGCCGCAACGGGCTTGGCCGGCGACACGGTTTTCTTCGGTGTCGATGCTGGCGCCACGACCGCTGCCTTGACGGGCGGGTTGGCTGCCGTCTTGGGCACCGGTTTCACCGCCGCAGGCTTCACGACCGCAGGTTTCACAACGACGGACTTCGCCGCGGGTGGCTGCACAGCAGCGGCCTTGCCCACAGCAGCTTTGCCCGCAACCGCCTTGCCCGCCACAAGCTTGTCTTGGCCAGCCCGCGAGTCTTGCGCCGCCTTGGCCGAAGCTTTCGACCGTTCCGACGCACCGGATGTCTTCATGCCGAACTCCGTCTGCCTCACTTAAAACAACAACACCTGCCGAACCCCGCCGGGGAAACCACCACGCGGCGCCACGAGGCATCGCCCCCTGTCACCGCGAAACGTCCACACCCTTGGCTGAGCAGGTCTAAAGCTATCGACGGATCACGCGCCCGCGTATCGCGACAGCCTCATCCACCGAGGTACTGTAACACAAATTTGGCGCCACGTCAGGGGGGATGAACGCGCCGCGCCGAACCCGTCCTCCCGCGCTCCCGCCCGCGCTCCCGCCCGCGCTCCCCCTGCCCCCACCGGGGCGGCGGTCCAACCAACGCGGTGATCAGGCGTCAGCCAGGTTCGGGCGAGAACAGCTCGGCCTTGCCGGGCTTGTCCTTCCAGTCCTCGGCATCGGCCGGCGGCTCGCCCTTGCGGGTGATGTTCGGCCACAACGCGGCATAGGTGCGGTTCTGTTCCGCCCACGCCGCCGCCTTGTCGTCGCTGTCCGGCACAATGGCGTCAGCCGGGCATTCCGGCTCACACACGCCGCAATCGATGCACTCGTCGGGGTGGATCACCAGCATGTTCTCGCCGACATAGAAGCAGTCCACCGGACACACCTCCACACAGTCCATGAACTTGCACTTGATGCAGCTTTCGGTGACCACATAGGTCATGGCAGACTCCTGGTCGGTCGAAGATAGCAGCGGACGGTGGTTATGACGATATCTCGTTATTCCCGCAAGGGATGAACGAAACCGCCATGTGCTCGACCGCGGGAATTTCCTGATACAGTGACTGCGCCGCACTGGCCGAGCCTCGGCGCTCGGCCAGCGCCCGCACCTCGATCACCCGCACCTCCCCGCGCAGCGGCAGGGTGATGACATCGCCCACCCGCAGCCGGGCATGCGGCTTGTCGGTCGGCATCCGGTTGATCCTCAACCCGCCTTGCCCAACCAGGGCGGCGCAATCCGACCGCTGGCGCATGAACCGCGCGCACCACAGCCATTTGTCCAGCCGCTGCCAGCCGATGTCTTCCCGATCGCTCATCGGCGCAGCTGCGCCAACGCCGCAAACGGTCCCTGAGCGACGACAACCGGCTCGGCCGCCGGTGCCTCGGCCCGGCGCCGGCGGATCGGCGCCATCATCGCCGGCGCCGGCGGCCCGAACGCGCCCGGCGCAAGCACGGCAGCCGGATGGACCCGGAACCCCAGCCCGCGCAGCACCGCCGGCAGCAATTCCGCCCGCACCGACACCCGCGAGCCCAAATCCGGCGGCACCGGCGCCGGCCGCGCCCGCGCCGCCCAGGCCAGCTCGGCCCCCACCCGCTCGGCAATATCCAGCCGGATCAGCACCGGCCCCGCCACCACCCAGCCCATCGCGGCGGCAAACCCCTCCGGCCACGCCGGCACCCCGAGCGACACCAGCCCCGGCGCCGGCAGTTCGGGCGCCGCCACCCCCGCCGACACCGCCCACAACGCCACCCGCAGCCGCGCCGGGCCGGGCTTGAGCATCGCCGGCATGTACAAGGCATGCCGGCCGACCCGCACCCCCATCCCCTTCAGCACCGCCCGCTGCTGCGGCGACAAATCCTGATCCGCCTCCAGCGCCGGCGTCACCCCCAACCCCTCGGCCACCCGATGCAGCGCCCCGCGCAACGCCGGCGCCACCCGCGCTGCCTCGGCGGCCGCAAACAATCCCGGCAGTGCGGCCAGCAAATGCCCATCCAGAAAACCCTGCAACCGCACCCGGATGCGCTCACGCTGCGCCCCGTCCAACAACGGACTGTCACGCACCTCCACCATCGGTCGCAGCCGCCCGGCCCCCGGCCGCAGCCCGGCCACCACATGCCCGTCCCACGAAATCCCCATTGCTGGCTCCAGCACCAGCGCGAACGTCTCGTCGCCCTCCAGCCGCGCCACCCGCCGCGGGATCTCATCGACCAACGCCCGCCGCGCCGCCCGCAGCACCAGCTTGCGCGCCTCACCCTCGGTCATCGGGTCCGGCACGAAGGAAAAACCCTCGATATGCCCGACCGGATGCCCCTCGACGATGACCTCGCCGCGCCGCGTCACCGCCGACAACAGCGCCTCGCTCGCCCCCGGCTCCAGCCGCCGCAACAGCATTGCCGCCCGCCGGTCGACAAACCGCGCGATCAGCTTCTCGTGCAGCGCATCGGACAACAAATCCTCGGCCGCCCGCGCCAGCCCCTGCCAATGCGCGGCATCGCGCAGCCAATCGGCCCTTGCGGCGATATACGACCACACCCGCACCCCCGACAGCCGCTGCATCAGCGTGTCGATATCGCCATCCGCCCGCGTCAGCGCCGCGATCTGCCCGGCAATCCAGTCGCTCGGGATCGCCCCATCCTTCACCACATGGGCAAAAATCCGCGCACACAACCGGGCATGGCTGTCATCGGCGATCTTGCGGAAATCCGGAACCTGACAGGCCTCCCACAACAACCGCACCCGCGTCCGCCCGCGCGCCAGGCCGCGAATATCGGGATCCCGCGCCAACGCCAGCAGCGTCTCCAGATCCGACGCCTCATTGCCCCGCACCAGCAACGGCACCGGAGGTGCCATCTGCAACCCCGCCAGCAACGCATCAATATGGGTGAAATCCAGCACGCTGTTGCGCCAGCACAACTGCCCCAGCTTCTCGAAGCTATGCCCCTCCACCGCCCGCACCAGCTCATCATCCAGCGGCGGACACTCCGCGGTGCTGCCGAACGTCCCGTCGCGCATCCCCCGCCCCGCCCGCCCGGCAATCTGCGCCACCTCGCTGGCCAGCAACCCGCGCGGCCGATGCCCGTCGAACTTGGACAACCTGGCAAAGGCGACATGGTCGACATCCATGTTCAGCCCCATCCCGATGGCATCCGTCGCCACCAGGAAATCCACCTCCTTGTTCTGATACAGTGCCACCTGCGCGTTGCGCGTCCGCGGGCTCAACCGCCCCATCACCACCGCGCACCCGCCCCGCCGCCGCCGGATCGCCTCGGCAATCGCGTAGACCTCCGCCGCACTGAACGCCACCACCGCACTGCGCGGCGGCAATTTCGTCAGTTTCACCGGCCCAGCATGCGTCAACTGCGACAACCGCGGCCGCGTCTCGATGCTGATCCCCGGCACCAACCGCCGCAGCAGCGGCCCCACCGTCTCCGCCCCCAGCAGCATCGTCTCCACCAACCCACGCGCATGCAGCAACCGGTCGGTAAACACATGCCCCCGGTCGGGATCGGCACAAAGCTGGATCTCGTCCACCGCGAGGAATTCCACCCGCCGGTCCAACGGCATCGCCTCAACCGTGCACGAGAACCACCGCGCCTCCGGCGGCACGATCTTCTCCTCCCCAGTAATCAGCGCCACATACCTGGCGCCCTTCCGGGCGACCATCCGGTCATAGTTCTCACGCGCCAGCAGCCGCAGCGGAAAACCGATAATGCCGGATGCATGCGCCAGCATCCGTTCGATCGCGAGGTGCGTCTTTCCCGTATTGGTGGGGCCCAGCACCGCCTTCACCCGGGGAGCGAATCCCGACATACCCCGATCGTCCAATGCTGCGCTGCAAAACGCAAGATGGTCGCCGCCCCCTTTATGGATAAAAGTTTTTGCTTCTTTTTCCAAAAAGAAGCGCTTGTTCTTTTTTGTAAAAAAGAACCAAAAAACTTTCATCCGTTTGGCTTCCGGCGCATCCCCTAGACACACGGGCCCTTGACCGACCGGCAAACCGGCCGACATACGGAACGACCGCCGGCGGCAAGGACACCACGATGACGACCGATACCCCAACCGTTGAACACCACGATTTCGGCGCCGAAGTCGGCCGCCTGCTCGACCTCGTCGTCCACTCGCTCTACTCCGAGCGCGAAATCTTCCTGCGCGAACTCGTCGCCAACGCCGCCGACGCCACCGACCGCCGCCGCTTCGAGGCCCTGACCAACCCCGCCCTCACCCCCCCTGAAGGCGCCGCCGTCCGCATAACCCCGGACAAGCCCGCCCGCACCCTCACCATCAGCGACGACGGCATCGGCATGGACCGGGCCGAGATGATCGCCAATCTCGGCACCATCGCCCGCTCCGGCACCCGCGCCTTCGGCGAAAAACTCGCCGAAGCCACCGCCGAACAGCGCCCCACCCTGATCGGCCAGTTCGGCGTCGGCTTCTACTCCGCCTTCATGGTCGCCGACCGCGTCGACGTCATCTCGCGCAAAGCGGATACCGCCCTCGCCCACACCTGGTCCAGCGACGGCCGCGGCGCCTTCACCATGGCGCTCGCGGAACGCGAAACCCCCGGCACCACCATCACCCTGCACATCAAATCCGACGCCGAGGACTACCTGGACCCCCACCGCCTCGAGACCGTCATCCGCAAATGGGCCGACCACGTCACCCTGCCCGTCCTCATCGTCAGCGACGGCAAGGAATCCCCCGCCAACGAAGGCACCGCCCTCTGGCGCAAATCCCGCGCCGAGGTCACCGAAGACGCCTACACCGACTTCTACCGCCACATCGGCCTCTACTTCGACACCCCCGCCGCCACCATCCACTGGCGCGCCGAAGGCATGGCCGAATTCCACGCCCTCCTCTTCATCCCCGGCATGAAGCCCTTCGAACCCGCTGGCGAACAAGAACGCGTCTCCCGCCTCCGCCTGCACGTCAAACGCATGTTCATCACCGACCGCGCAGAACTCCTCCCGCCCTGGCTCCGATTCGTCCAAGGCGTCGTCGACACCGAGGATCTGCCGCTGAACGTCTCGCGCGAAATGCTGCAATCCACCCCCGTCCTCGCCCGCATCCGCCGCGCCGTCACCAACCGCGTCCTCACCGAACTGAAAACCCAGGCCAAGGACCCCGAAGCCTACGCTAAAATCTGGGACAATTTCGGCCCCCTCATCAAGGAAGGCGCCTGGGAAGACAACGACCACCGCGCGGACATCGCCCCCCTCCTCCGCTTCGCCAGCTCCCTTCCCCAGGAGCCGGGCCAAGAAGCCCTCACCTCCCTCCCCGATTACGTCTCCCGCATGAAACCCGACCAGGAATCCATCTACTTCCTCACCGGCGACAACCCCGACTCCCTGCGCCGCTCCGCCCAGCTCGAAGGCTTCACCGCCCGCGGCATCGAAGTCCTCCTCATGGCCGACCCCATCGACGCCTTCTGGCCCGACCGCCTGGACAGCTTCGACTCCAAGAAACTCCGCAGCGTCACCCAAGGCGCCGAAGACCTGGCCAAAATCGCCCCGCTCGAATCCCCCCAAGGCGAGCCCGCCGAAACCGACGCCCTCATCGCCGCCCTCAAAACCGCCCTCGGCACCGAAGTCTCCGACATCCGCACCACCGACCGCCTGGTCAACAGCGCCGTCGTCCTCGCCGCAGGCCTCGGCCAGGACCTGCAAATGCAACGCCTCCTCCGCCGCGCCGGCCGAGCCAATCTTGGTCCCATGGGTATGACCAGCGCCCCCGTCCTCGAACTCAACCCCCGTCACCCCCTGATCGCCGCCCTCGCCACCCAGGCCGCCGCCGAAACCGACATCACCGCCAGCGCCAACATGCTGCTCGACCTCGCCCGCATCCAAGACGGCGACGCCCCGCGAGACCCCGCCAGCTTCGCCCGCGAAGTCGAAACCCGCCTCGCCGAAGCCCTGGCGCAACCCGGCATCAGCAAACCATAAGCTGCAATCGAAAAGACCAAACGAAGGGAAAAAGTCTTCTTTTTGTGAACAAAAAGAAGCAAAAAAACTTCATTCATTCGCCCTCCTTCCGCACGAGCCGAAGGACCCCAGATCTCTTGTCCCAACACACCAACCGCAGCGCCACAACACCCCGCCCTTCAAACGAATAAGGTTTTTTTGCTTCTTTTTGTTCACAAAAAGAAGAACCTTCCCTCCTCCCTTCGTTACCCAACCGATAATATCACAATTCCGTGATCCGCCCGCCGGATTACCGGATTTTTAGAAACATTCCGTCATTCGCATTCGTAACGAGGTTGTATTGCCCGCCCCCCGGTGCCATGTCTGGTTTCCGCGCGATGCGCCACCGTGGGTGCCGATCGCGGCTTTAGGAGTGTGGTCATGACCGACCAGGACGTGCCGTTCACCGACGACAACCCCCAAGCAAAGCCGCTCCACATCGTCCGGCCCGACGCGCTCGACGCATGGCTCGCCACACGCCCGCCGGCCCAAGCCGCCTTCCTGCGCGACAGCGCCTTCACCGGCCAGGCCAACGAACTGCGTCTCCTGCCCGGCCCCGCCGGTGTCGAGGCCGCCGTGCTCGGCATCGGCCGCGATCGTTCCGTATTTGCATTCGGTGGCCTCGCCTTCGCGCTCCCCGAAGGCGACTGGAAACTCACCCAAGGCGATTACGACCCCGCCGCCGCCACCCTCGGCTTCGGCCTCGGCGCCTATCGCTACACCGAATTCCGCGCCCCCAAGCGCCCCCCCGCCCGCCTGGTGACCACCGCCGCCGCCGCCCGCGCCATCTCCCAAACCCGCGCCGCCTGGCGCGTCCGCACCCTCATCAACACCCCGGCCAACCTGCTCGGCCCCGCCGAACTCGCAGCCGCCGCCGCCGCCCTCGCCGCCGCCCACAACGCCACCTGCACCCTGACCCAGGGTGCCGACCTCGACCGCGAATACCCCACCATCGCCGCCGTCGGCGCGGGCTCGGACCGCCCACCCGTCGTCGCCATGTTTCGCTGGTCCGGCAGCAAGGCCGCCGCCGATGCCCCCCTGGTCTCGCTCTGCGGCAAGGGCGTCGTCTTCGACACCGGCGGCTACGATCTCAAGCCCCCCTCCGCCATGCTGCGGATGAAAAAAGACATGGGTGGTGCCGCCAACATCCTCGGCCTCGCCGCCATGCTGATGGATGCCGACCTGCCGATCCGCCTCGTCGTGCGCATCGGCTGCGTCGAAAACTCGGTCTCCGGCCGCGCCATGCGCCCGCTCGACGTCATCCGCACCCGCCGCGGCCTCTCCGTCGAAATCGGCAACACCGACGCCGAGGGCCGCCTCGTCCTGTGCGACCTCCTCGCCGAAGCCTCCGACGAAAAACCCGCCATCCTGATCGACTGCGCCACCCTCACCGGCGCCGCCCGCGTCGCCGTCGGCCCCGACATCGCCCCCTATTTCACCAACGACGACACCTGGGCCACCGCCCTGGACGCCGCCGCCACCACCACCCACGACCCCGTCTGGCGCCTGCCGCTGCACGACGGCTACGACTCCTGGCTCGACTCTCCGATCGCCGACCTCAACAACGTCTCCGCCAAGCCGCAAGCCGGCGCCATCGTCGCCGCCCTCTACATGCGCCGCTTCCTCGCCCCCAACACCCCCTGGCTCCACTTCGACCTCTACGCCTGGAACGACAGCACCCGCCCCGGACGTCCCGAAGGCGGCGAAATCCAGGCCATGCGTGCCGTTTGTGCCGCAATCGAAGCCAAACTGCTCGCCTGAACCACCGGTCCGTCGCCCGCATCCCGGACGACGCGCCGCCTCTGCCTTAACCCAGAAAGGACCACGTCATGGCTGCCAGTCCCGCTCCCGAGAATCTCGTCGGTGTACTCCGCGACACCGTCGTCGCTCTCGTCCGTCGCGACGGCCCCGACCTCTCCGCCCGCCAGCTCGGCGTCTTCCTCACCTGCTACCTCCAGGAAGGCGCCCACACCGTGCGCGGCCTCGCCGCCGAGCTGAACGTCTCCAAGCCGGCCATCACCCGCGCCCTGGACCGCCTCGGCGAACTCGACCTCGCCCGCCGCAAGGTCGACCCAATGGACCGCCGCTCCGTCCTGGTCCAACGCACCCTGAAAGGCACCGCCTTCCTGCGCGACCTGCGCGGCATCATGGCCGAAGCCCAAACCACCGCCCGCAAAGCCGCCGCCGCTGAACCCACCAAGAAAGTCGCCAACGGTTAAAGGAAGAGCCTTCTTTTTGTGAACAAAAAGAAGCAAAAAAACTTCATCCACTGCTTACTTCTCTCCCCCCGCGCTTGGGCGGGGGGAGCCGGAGGGGGGCTCTACGCGCCCCGCCATCGCCGCAACTGCCCTCTAAACGAATAAAGTTTTTTTGCTTCTTTTTGTTCACAAAAAGAAGAATCCTTCCTTCCCCCTCCTCTTCCCCACCCCGCGCCTTCCATGGTCTGCTCCCGGCATGACCAACCCTTACCACCCCGCCACCTCCAACTACCCCCGCGACATGGTCGGCTACGGCCGCACCCCGCCCGACCCAAAATGGCCAGGCGGCGCCCTCCTCGCGCTGAACATCGTCGTCAACTACGAAGAGGGCGGCGAGTCCTCCGTCCTGCACGGCGATCCCCAGTCCGTCGCCTTCCTCACCGAGCACATCACCGCCCCCACCGTCGGCCGCCGCGCGCTCACCGCCGAGAGCCTATGGGAATTCGGCAGCCGCGTCGGCTTCTGGCGCCTCTGGCGCGCCCTCTCCCGCCGCAACCTGGCCACCACCTGTTACGGCGTCACCATGGCCCTCGGCCGCAACCCCGAAGCCGTCGCCGCCATGAACGAAGCCGGCTGGGAAATCGCCAGCCACGGCCTGCGCTGGAACATCGACGCCCCCGAGGACGAAGCCGGCGAACGGGCGGAAATCGCCCACACCCTCGCGCTGCACGCCGAGATCACCGGCGCCCCCGCCCTGGGCTGGTACAACCGCTCCTCCGCCCGTACGTACCGCCTCCTGAGCGAGCACGGCGGGTTGCTCTACTTCGCCGACAATTACGCCGACGAACTCCCCTTCTGGGCCGACATCGCCGGCACCCCCGAACTCTTCGTGCCCTACACCCTGGAAGCCAACGACATGCGCTTCGCCGTCCCCGGCGGCTTCCCCGACGGCGACGCCTTCTTCACCTACCTGCGCGATACCTTCGACGTCCTCTACCGCGACGGCCTCGAAGGCCGCCCCCGCATGATGAGCCTCGGCCTCCACGGCCGCCTCGCCGGCCGCCCCGGCCGAACCGCCGCCCTCGAACGCTTCCTCGACTACGTCGGCACCCACGACCGCGTCTGGACCGCCACCCGCGCCGATATCGCCCGCCACTGGCGCGCCAACTTCCCCGCTCCGGCGAACCCGATTCAGAAGTGGTAAGAAGACAAGCCTTCTTTTTGTGAACAAAAAGAAGCAAAAAAAACTTCATCCACTTGCTTCTTGCTTCCCTCCCCCCGCTTGCGGGGGGAGCCGGAGGGGGGGCCGACCCGCACCCCCCTCCCGCCTCCTGGCGCAACACGCAAAGAAAGCATTCCATTTCTACCCCGGAATCGATTAATCTCCGACCTCCCGATCACAAAGGAGGAACACGCCATGAAACTTCCCCAGCACGGCGGATGCTTCTGTGGTGCGGTTCGCTACACCCTGACCCAGGCACCGAACCGCTCCTGGACCTGTCACTGCATGCAGTGCCAGCACATGTCCGCCAGTGCGTTCTCGATCGCCCTCACCGTCCCGTCCGAAGCCTTCGAAATCGAGGGCGGAGGCCTGCGAGCGGTACCGCTGACCGCCGACAGCGGCCGCGAGCGCACCAACTGGATTTGCGAGAAATGCGGCACCTGGATCAGCGCAGGCTCCGATCCCCGTCTGCCGCCAACCAAACCAAACCGCATGTTCCTCGGCGGTACGCTCGACGATACCTCCTGGCTGAAACCAACCACACATTACTGGACCCGCGCCAAACAGCCCTGGATCACCCTGCCCGCCGGCGACACCATCCACGAAACGCAGGACTACTAGAAATCATCCCGTAGGGCGGATTTCGGCCCGCGACCTTCGACAGCGTCGTCTCAGGAGCCTTCCTCTTGTGAACACAGGGAGGGCCGACCCCGTATCACCCCCTCAGAAAAAAATCTTCCAATCCGTGATTTTTCTCTTGCGTTTTTAACGTCAGTTAGTTATTATTCACCCATGGAAACACACACACCCTCCCTCGGCGACCAGATCGCCCGCCTGCATGGCACCATGCAGGCACAGGAGAAGTGCGCCTGGATTCCCACCGCCATACACACCCTCATCATGGCCGCCCTCGCCCGCATCTTCGGCCGCCTGGAACAGCTTCTCCACCTCTGGCAGTCCAACACCCTCCCCCTGCCCGCAACAACCCGCCCGCCGCAACCCGCGCGCCAACCAGCCCCCCGCCCCACAAGCGTCCACAGCCACCCGCGCGCCCGTACGGCCAGCCCACGCCCCGAATCCGCCACCCCAGCACCCCGCCGCACCCCCACGAAGCCCGCCGCAAACCCACCACCCGCCCGCACGTTCACCCCCGGGCCGGCCCGTCCACCAGCCAAAAATTTTTCAACTCCCCCCTGGACCAGCCACCCAGCCACGCCTTAATTGTTACGATATCGAAACATACCGCCCAGCGCCTTCCTTGATCCCAACCGCCGCCTGCGCCATCTAGTGGGGTGCGACCACAGGACGACCCCTCGATGCGCTATATCTCCACCCGCGGCAGCGCCCCCGTGCGCGATTTCGCCGGCGTCCTCCTGGCCGGCCTCGCCGAGGATGGCGGCCTCTACGTGCCCGAAACCTGGCCGCATTTCGGCCCCGCCGACTGGCGCGCCATGCGCGCCCTGCCCTACCCCGACCTCGCCGCCCGCGTCATGCAGCCCTTCGTCGGCGACAGCATCCCCGCCGCCACCCTGCTCCGCCTATCCCGCGAGGCCTATGCCAATTTCGGCCACCCCGCCGTCGTCCCCATGGTCCAACTGGAATCCCATCTCTGGACCCAGGAGCTGTTCCACGGCCCCACCCTGGCCTTCAAAGACATGGCCATGCAGCTCCTCGGCCGCCTCTTCGACCATGTTCTCTCCGAGCGGGACGCTCGGGTAACAATCGTCGGCGCCACCTCCGGCGACACCGGCTCAGCCGCCATCGAGGCCTGCGCCAACCGCGACCGGGTCGACATCGTCATCCTCCACCCCGACGGCCGCACCAGCGAAGTCCAACGCCGCCAGATGACCACCGTGATGGCCCCCAACGTCGCCAACATCGCCGTGGACGGCAGCTTCGACGACTGCCAGGACCTGGTCAAAGCCATGTTCGCCGACCAACCCTTCCGCCAGGAAATGCACCTCTCGGCGGTGAACTCGATCAACTGGGCCCGCATCGCCGCCCAGATACCCTATTACGTCGCCGCCGCCCTGGCCCTCGGCGCCCCCGACCGTGAAGTCGCCTTCGCCGTCCCCACCGGCAATTTCGGCAACGTCCTGGCCGCCTGGGCCGCGCGGCGCATCGGCCTGCCCGTCGCCCGCCTGGTCATCGGCTCCAACCGCAACGACATCCTCTCCCGCTTCCTCGCCGCCAACGACATGTCGATGCAACCCGTCGAACCCAGCCTGTCCCCCAGCATGGACATCCAGGTCAGCTCCAACTTCGAACGCCTCCTCTTCGAACTCCTCGACCGCGACGCCCAAGCCACTGCCACCACCATGGCCGACTTCCGCACCCATGGCCGCATGACGATCCCAAAAGCCTCCTGGCACCGCGCCAGTGCGGTCTTCCACGGCTTCACCCTCGACGACCCCGGCACCCTGGCCGAAATCCGCCGCCTGCATACCAATGGCTACCTCGCCGACCCCCACACCGCCATTGGCATCGCCGCCGCCCGGGCCCACATGCCGAAGCATGGAATCCCCATGATTGCCATGGCCACCGCGCACCCCGCCAAATTCCCCGACGCGATGCAACAGGCCACCGGCCAACGCCCCGCCCTGCCGCCCGCACTCGCCGACCTCTACGACCGCCCCGAACGCTACACCCGCCTGCCCGCCGACCTCGCCACCATCGAGGCTGCCGTGCGGGCCACCGTGCTGAGGAATGCCGCATGACCGAGACCATCAAGTACGGCGAAACCATCCGCGTCACCCGCCTGGACTCAGGCCTCACCGTGGTCACCGAGCGCATGGACCGCGTCGAGACCGTCTCCCTCGGCGCCTATGTCGCCGCCGGCACCCGTCACGAAACCGCCGACGAGAACGGCGCCAGCCACTTCCTCGAACACATGGCCTTCAAGGGCACCGAACGCCGATCGGCTGCCGGCATCGCCGAGGAGATCGAAGCCGTCGGCGGCCACATCAACGCCTACACGGCGCGCGAACAGACGGCCTACTATGTGAAGGTGCTGAAGGAAGACATGGCGCTGGGTGCCGACCTGATCGGCGACATCCTGACCCATTCCACCTTCGACCCCGACGAGCTGGAGCGCGAACGCGGCGTGATCTTGCAAGAGATCGGCCAGGCCAACGACACCCCGGACGACATCGTCTTCGACCATTTCCAGGAAACCGCCTATCCCGGCCAGCCGATGGGCCGCCCCACCCTGGGCACCGAGAAGGGCATCCGCGGCATGCGACGTGAGGCCCTGATGACCTATATGCGCCGGCACTACACGGCCGGGAACACGGTCGTGGCTGCCGCCGGTAACCTGGAACACGAGCGCTTCGTCGACCTTGCGCAAAAACATTTTTCCGATTTGCCGACCGACCGGGCGCCGCCCGCCCTGCCGGGCATCTACACCGGCGGCGAATTCCGCGAGGCGCGCGACCTCGACCAGGTCCATATCGTGCTTGGCTTCCCCTCGGTGGCCTATGGCGATGCCGATTTCTACCCGACCATGCTGCTGTCCACCCTGCTCGGCGGCGGCATGTCGAGCCGGCTGTTCCAGGAGGTCCGGGAAAAGCGCGGCCTCGTTTATTCGATCTATTCCTTCTCTGCCCCCTGCATGGATGGCGGCTTGTTCGGCATTTATGCCGGCACCGGCGAGAGCGAAGCGGCCGAACTGATCCCGGTCACCCTGGATGAGCTGCACAAGGTGCAGTACTCGGTCTCGGCGGCCGAACTCGCCCGCGCCCGCGCCCAGGTGAAGGCCGGGTTGCTAATGTCCTTGGAAAGCACCGGCAGCCGCTGCGAACAGCTCGCCCGCCAGCTCCAAGTCTTCGGCCGGGTGATCCCCACCGCCGAAACCGTCCAGCGGATCGAGGCGGTCAGCATCCCCGAGGTCCAGCGCGCCGCCGCCCGGGTCTTCCGCGCCGCCCCCACTTTGGCCGCCATGGGTCCGGCAGGCCAGGTGCCCGACGTCAGCCGCATCCGCGAGCGCCTCGCCGCATGAGCGACGCCCTGACGTTGATGGCCGACCTGCTCAAGCGGGCGAAGGCGGCCGGTGCGGATACCGCCGATGCCGTGCTGATCGCCGGCACCTCGCTGTCGGTGCAGCGACGGATGGGGCACACCGAACAGCTCGAACGCGCGGAGGGCCGCGACCTCGGGTTGCGCGTGTTCGTTGGCCGGCGTTCGGCCATCGTCTCCTCCACCGCCGTCGATCCAGCGGGGTTTTCCACCCTGGCCGAGCGTGCCGTCGCGATGGCCAAGGTCGTGCCGGAGGACCCCTATGGCGGACTCGCCGACGAGGCTGGCCCGGTGCCGACGCTGGACCTCGACCTGGTCGATGCCGCCGAACCCGATGCCGCGGCCCTCATTGCCGCCGCCAACACGGCGGAAGAAGCAGCCCTGGCTGTCACCGGGGTGACCAATTCCGAGGGCGGCTCGGCTGGGTACTCGCACACCGAAGTCGTGCTGGTTACCTCCGCCGGCTTCGCGGGCCGGACCATGCGCAGCGGCTATTCGATCTCGGCCACCGCGCTGGCCGGCAGCGGCACCGCGATGCAGCGCGACTATGACTACAGCTCCGCCGTCCATCTGGCGGACCTCGAGGATCCGCAAAAGATCGGCCGCACCGCCGGCGAGCGCGCGGTTGCCCGCATGAACCCGACCCGGCCCAAAACCGGCAAGCTGGCCGTGGTGTTCGACCCCCGGGTGGCCGCCAGCCTGCTCGGTCACCTGGCCGGGGCGATCAATGGTACCGGGGTGGCGCGCGGCACCAGCTTCCTCAAGGACAGCATGGGCCAACGCATCTTCCCGGCCGGCGTGACCGTGATCGACGACCCGCACCGGCATCGCGGCCTGCGGTCACGGCTGTTCGATGGCGAGGGCATCGCCGGGCAGCGCCGTGAACTGGTCAAGGACGGGATCCTGACGACGTGGCTGCTGGACAGCCGCAGCGCCCGCCAGCTTGGCCTCAAGAGCACCGGCCATGCCGGGCGCGGCACTGGCGGCCCGCCCTCGCCCGGTCCGACCAACCTGTTTTTCGCCCCTGGCGCGCTGTCGCCGGGCGAACTGATGGCGGACATCAAGGAGGGGCTGTACGTCACCGAGATGATCGGCATGGGGGTGAATGGGGTGACCGGCGACTATAGCCGCGGGGCCGCCGGCTTCATGATCCGTGACGGTCGCCTCGCCGAGGCCGTCGCGGAAGTGACTATTGCCAGCACCTTGCAGGCGATCTTTGCCGGATTGGTGGTGGCAAACGACCTTATATTGCGCCGCGGCATGGATTCCCCGACCGTGCGCATTACGGAAATGACACTCGCCGGCAGCTAATCTCCTCTCGAATCCCGGCCCGGTTGCGTTATATCCTTTGCGCTAATGAAAACTCTGAGGGAGTGCCAACTGTGATTCGCCGCCCCATTTTCCTGGCCGCCATCGCCGCGCTAGCCCTGACGCTAGCACCGACCCTGGCCGACGCTGCGGCCGGACGCGGCTCGTCGCAAGGCAGCCGTGGCAGCCGTACCTATACGGCGCCGCCAGCCACCAACACCGCGCCGGGCACCGCCGCCCCGATGCAGCGCAGCACGACCCAGCCCGGCAGCCCGACCACCCCCGGCATGGCAACGCCCGCAGCCCCGGCGCGCGGCGGCTTGTTTGGCGGCGGCCTCATGGGCGGCCTCATGGGCGGCCTGCTCGGCGCCGGCCTGATCGGCATGCTGATGGGCGGCGGCTTCATGAGCGGGATGTCCGGCTTCATGGGCTTCCTGGGCATGTTCATCCAGATCGCGCTGGTCGCCATGCTGGTGATGTTCGCGGTGCGCTGGTTCCGCCGGCGCAACCAGCCGGCGCTGGCCGGTGGCCCCGACATGAACGAGCGTCAGGCCGACCCAAACATGGGCACGATGAACCGCACCAACATGGGCGGCGGCATGCCGATGGGCGCCGCGGCGCCGCCGGTGGCGATCACCGCCGAGGACTTCCAGGCCTTCGAGGCGCTGCTGAAGTCGGTCCAGGGCGCCTGGTCGGACAACAACGAGGGCGCGTTGCGGGCCTTCACCACGCCGGAAATGGCTTCCTACTTCGGTGAGCAGCTCTCCGAGATGCAGCGCCAGGGCCTGCGCAACGAAGTGCGCGACGTGAAGCTGGAACAGGGCGACCTGGCCGAAGCCTGGGCCGAGAACGGCGCGGAATACGCCACCGTGGCGATGCGCTTCTCCAGCCTGGACGTCACCCGCGACGCCGGTGGCCGGATCGTGGAGGGCAACGTCGCCAACCGCGCCATGACCACCGAAGTCTGGACCTTCCTGCGCCACGCCGGCGAGCCTTGGGTGCTCTCGGCGATCCAGCAGACGCGCTAAGCCTGCGATACAGAAGCCCCCCGGATGGGAACATCCGGGGGGTTTTCTATGTACTGAAGGAAGTCTTCTTTTTCTGAAGAAAAAGAACGACTTGCCTACCCCATCGCCCGCCGCATGAACATCCGCTTCAGCGGCCCGATCCGGTCCACCGCCGCGATACCGAGGTCGCGGGCCAGGCGCACCGGCGGGAAATCATTGCTGAACAGCCGGTCCAGCACGTCCGTGGCCGCGGTCATTGCCGCCACCGCCGGGGCGCGGGCTGCCCGGTAGCGCCGCAGCAATGCTTCGGCGCCGGGATCCTCGCCGGCGGCCAGGGCGGCGATCACCAGTTCGGCGAGCGGGCCGGTATCCTGGAAGCCGACATTCAGCCCTTGGCCGGCGATCGGGTGCATGCCATGGGCGGCATCGCCGACCAGGGCCAGGCGCGGCGCGGTCATGCCGTGCACCACCATGGCCGAGAGCGGATAGCTCCAGCGCCGGCCGATCAGGCGGATGGCGCCGAGATGATCGCCCAGGCGGCGCGCCACCTCGCGGGTGAAGCGGGCATCGTCGAGTGCCAGGATGTGCCCGGCGAGGGCGTCGCGCTCGGTCCAGACGATGGCCGAGACATGCGGCGCGCCGTCGGTGCCGGCCATCGGTAGCTGCGCGAAGGGGCCGCCGGGGAGGAAGTGTTCGAGGGCGACATCGTCGTGCGGGTGCTCGTGGGCGATGGCGAAGACCATGCCGGTCTGGCGATAGGGCAGGTGGGTCACGCGGATGCCGGCGGCCTCGCGCAGCGGCGAGCGGCGGCCTTCGGCGGCGACCACCAGGCGGGCGCGCAGCGTTGGGCCGGCCGCGATGCGGATGGTTGCGCCGTCCGCGTCACGCTCCACGGTGGCTTCGGCAGGGGCGAAGAGGGTTAGTGCCGGCAGGGCGTGCAGGCGCGCGTTCAAGGCCATGCGCAGGCTGCGCGCCTCGACCATCCAGCCGAAGGCCGGTTCGCCCTCGAAGGGCGGGGCGGCGTCGGCCACCTCGTCGACGTCGAAATGCAGGTGCAGGCGCGAGGCGGGCCGGCCGGTTTTGCCGTCGCTGACACGGATGCGACGGATCGGGTTCGGCACATAGGGCAGGTGCCGCCATAGCCCGGCATCCTCCAGCACCTGGCGCGAGCCGGCGGCGATGGCATAGGCGCGGCCGTCGAAATCCGGGTGTTCCATGGGCGACAGGGCAGCGCGGTCGATCAGCGCGGTGCGCACCCCTGCCCCGGCCAGCCGGGCCGCCAGGGTGCCGCCAACGGGGCCGGCGCCGACGATACAGACGTCAACCGTGTGTTCCTGGTCCATGGCGTTACAGGAGGGGGGATGGCGTGGAATTGCAACCCTCTGCCTGCGGAATAGGCAGTGGGGCGCCTGCCGCAGGGGCAAACCGGGTGCGGAACGGCTGTTCCGGGGTGGCACACTTCTTGTATGGATGGGGTGCCATCCAAGGAGGTCGGGGCACCAGATGAAACTGATCATCGCCATCATCAAGCCGTTCAAGCTGGACGAGGTCCGCGATGCGCTGACGCCGCTCGGGGTCCAGGGCCTCACGGTTTCCGAGGTCAAGGGCTTTGGCCGACAGAAGGGCCAAACCGAGATCTATCGTGGCGCGGAGTACCACGTGAGCTTCCTGCCGAAGGTCAAGATCGAGGTCGCCGTGTCGTCGGAGATTGCCGAACAGGTGGTGGAGGCGATCATCAAGGCCGCCCATACCGGCAAGATCGGCGACGGCAAGATCTTCGTCCTCGACATCGAGCGCGCCGTGCGCATCCGCACCGGCGAGACCGACGGCTCGGCCCTCTGAGCGCGCATAAGGACCCCATTCACGCCATGAACAGTCACGCCATGAACACTTTTTTCCGCGGCGCCGTCCTGGCGCTTCCTGTCCTGCTCCTGGCCCTGCCCGCCTGGGCGGAAGACGCCAAGGTCGATGCTGGTGACACCGCCTGGATGCTCACGAGCACCGCGCTGGTGTTGCTGATGACCATTCCGGGCCTGGCGCTGTTCTATGCCGGCATGGTGCGCAAGAAGAACATTCTGTCGACCATGATGCAGAGCTTCTTCATCTGCGCGCTGGTGACCGTGGTGTGGATGATCGCCGGATACTCGCTGGCGTTCGGCAATGGTGGCGCCTATTTCGGCGATTTCTCGCGGTTGTTCCTCGGCGGGCTGTCGGCCAATTGGGACAAGCCGTTCACCCTGGGCGCGGGCACGGAGGCGGCGGTGGCGACCACCATCCCAGAGTCGGTCTTCCTGATGTTCCAGATGACGTTTGCCATCATCACCCCCGCCCTGATCGCCGGCGCGTTTGCCGACCGGATGAAGTTCTCCGCCCTGTGCGTGTTCACCGTGCTGTGGTCGCTGTTGGTCTATAGCCCGGTGGCACACTGGGTCTGGGCGCCGACCGGCTGGATCTTCGCACTCGGTGCGGCGGACTTCGCGGGTGGCACCGTGGTTCACATCAACGCCGGCATCGCCGGGCTGGTGTGCGCGATCGTGCTCGGCAAGCGGCTGGGGTATGGGACGGACAACATGGCGCCGGCCAACCTGTCGCTGGCCGTGATTGGCGCCGCCCTGTTGTGGGTGGGCTGGTTCGGCTTCAACGCCGGCTCGGCACTCACCGCCGGTGGCCGGGCGGGCATGGCGATGTTGGCCACCCAGATCGCCGCCGCCGCCGCGGTGCTGTCCTGGACCTTCGCCGAGTGGATGATCAAGGGCAAACCCTCCGTGCTCGGTGCCATCTCCGGCGCCGTCGCCGGCCTGGTCGCCATCACCCCGGCAGCAGGCTTCGTGCTGCCCGGCTCGGCCCTGATCATCGGCCTGCTCTCCGGCGCGATATGCTTCTGGGCCGCAACAGCGCTGAAGAAGATGCTCGGCTATGACGACAGCCTGGACGCCTTCGGGGTGCATGGCGTGGGCGGCATCATCGGGGCGCTTTTGACCGGCGTGCTGGCCTTTGGCCCGCTGTCGGCCGATGCCAAGAACCCGGACGGGGTCTACATCGCCGGCATGACGCAGTTCATCAACCAGGTGATCGCGGTTGGCGCCACCATCGTCTATTCGGCGGTGGCGACGTTCATCCTGTTGAAGATCATCGATGTTGTTGTTGGCCTTCGGGTGACCGACGAGGAGGAGCGCGAGGGGCTCGATGTCGTGCTGCATGGCGAGCGGCTTGGCTGAGCCTGTCTGACACCGTCGATCAGAAGGGGCGTCCTGCGAGGGGCGCCCTTTTTGCTATGCGCGCGCTGCCAGCATGCCTCCCAGTGCCACAAGTGCCGCCGCCACCATCACCGCCGGGGTCAATTGGGCATACCCGCCCGCGCACAGCAGCAGCGTCGAGACCACCGGGGTCGCATAGGCCAGCGTGCCCAACAGGCGGGGGTCGCCGCGCTTCATGCCGAGGTCCCATAGGAAGAACGCCGCACCTACCGGGCCGATGCCCAGCACCAGGACGGTGAGTAGCACCATGGCGTCCGGCAGCACGGTCGCTTCGAATGCGAGGTGGCTTGCCGCCGCCAGCACCGCGGTTGCGGCACAAAAACCTGCCACGGCGCCGGTCGGGACGGCGGCCAGCTTGCGCGCCAGCACCGAATACACCGCCCAGGTGATCGCGCTGCCGAACGCCGCGAGATAGCCGGGAAGCGCCGCCGCCGACAGCGTCGCGCCGCCCCCCAGCAGCACCGCGCAGCCGACGACTCCGCAGGCCACGCCGGCGAGGTGCCAGCGGTTGAGCTCCATTCCCGGCAACGCGGCGGAGAACAGCACGATCAGCAGCGGCCACAGGTAGTTGATCAGGTTCGCCTCGGCCGGGGGGGCCCAGGCCAAGGCGGCGAAGTACAGGGCGTGGAAGCCGAACAGGCCGAAAATGCCGTGCAGCCAAACCACCGGGCGCTGGTGCAACACGCCGAGTTCGCCGCGGAGCGCCAGCAAGGCGAGGCCCAGCACGGCGGAGACCGCGAACGCCATGGCGGTCAATTGCAGGGGCGGGATCGCTGCTGCCGCGCGTGACAGCAGGCCGAGCGTGGACCACAACGCGATGGCGCCGCAGCCTGCCAGGGTGGCGGGGCTTAGGCGCACGGAAGGAAGGGTTCTTTTTTGAAAAAAAGAACCAAAAAACTTTTATCCGTTTGCCCCATGGCGGCCACGGGCCAAATGAATGAAAGTCTTTTTGCTTCTTTTTCTACAGAAAAAGAAGGCCTTCCTGTCTTCACCAAGGCAGCCCTCAGTACATATGTTGCCCGCCATTGATCGAGAGCGTCGAGCCGGTGATGAAATCCGCGTCGTCGGCGGTCAGGAACGCCACGCCACGGGCGATATCGGCTGCCTGGCCCAGCCGGCCAACCGGGATGCGCGAGACGATCTTGGTCAGCACATCCGGCGGCACGGCGCGGACCATGTCGGTGTCGACGTACCCTGGCGCGATGGCGTTGACGGTGATGCCGAAGCGGGCGCCTTCCTGGGCCAGGGCCTTGGTGAAGCCGTGGATGCCTGATTTGGCGGCGGCGTAGTTGACCTGGCCGTATTGGCCGGCCTGGCCGTTGATGCTGCCGATGTTGACCACCCGGCCGAACTTGGCGGCGCGCATGTCGTCGAAGGTCAGTTTGCACAGGTTGAAGCACGAGCCGAGATTGGTATCGATCACCGCGTCCCACATGTCCCGGGTCAGCCGCGACATGGTGGCATCGCGGGTGATGCCGGCGTTGTTCACCAGGATCTCGATCTTGCCGAGTTCGGCATGGATCGCCGCGACGGCCGCTTCGCATTCGGCGTAGCTGCCGGCATCAAACTTCTTAACCGCAATGCCGGTCTCGGCGCGGAATGCCTCGGCCGCGGCGTCGTTGCCGGCGTAGGAGGCAACGACTGTCCGCCCGGCGGCCTGAAGCTGGCGGCTGATCTCGGCGCCGATGCCCCGCGTGCCACCGGTGACCAGTGCGATCCTGCTCATTTTGCATCCTCCCTGCGGCGCGGCGCGCCTGCGTTCCCTTCCCTGTACGCAGCGTGCGCCGCCGGTTCAAGTTATTCCGCCGCAATCCCGGACACCACCGCCCGACGCCGGGGGGCTCACGCGGCGGCAAGCTTGGTGCATAGTGCGGCCGCCATGTCGCGCGCCCCCACATCTCCGCCCCCCACCGACCGCGAGGCATCCGCCTTGATCGCGCACGGCCATGCGCTGTCGCGCTTGGGTGAATGGGCCCAGGCGGCGGCGCGCTACTATGCCGCGATCGATATCGCACCGGATTCGGCGGAGGCGTATTTCCACCTCGCCAATGCACGCGCGCAGATGGGCGACATCGCCGGCGCCATCGACTCGCTGAACGATAGCCTGACCTTCGAGCCCGACCGCGTCGCCGCGCGGACCAATCTCGGCCACCTGCTGCGGGCAACCGGCCAGCGCGAAGCAGCCCTGGAGGAGTACCGCCGCGCCTTGTTCCTGGCGCCGCGCGATCCCACCGGCCGGTTCAACGTTGCCAGCGTGTTCGCCGAACTCGACCGGTTGGAGGAAGCCGTGGTCTGGTACACCCAGGCGGCCGAGGCGAACCACCTGCCGGCCTTCAACGCGCTGGGCACCATCCATATGCAGCTCGGCCAGCCCGGTGCCGCGCTGCGCTGGTTTCGCATGGCGCGCCAGGCCGGCGATGCCGCCAGCAATGTGCGTTTCGGCGAGGGGCTCAGCCTGCTCACCATGGGCGACCTCAAGCCGGGCTGGGAGGGCTATGAGGCGCGGCCGGTGCCGACGCCGTTCCTGGGCGCGCGGGAGGCCAATCTGCGCTGGAATGGCAGTCAAAAAATCGCCGGGCGGACGCTGCTGATCTGGGCCGAACAGGGCATGGGCGACAGTATCATGTTCGCCCGCTACATCCCGCTGCTGCGCCAGCGCGGTGCGCGCGTCATCCTCACCGTGCAGGCGCCGCTGCTGGCGCTGATGGCCGAACTCGCCGACCAGGTGGTTGCCGAGGGCAGCACCGTCACCTTCGACCTGCACTGCCCGCTGCCCAGCCTGCCGCGCGCCTTCGGCACCGAGCTGGCCAGCATTCCCAATCGTGTGCCGTACCTGCTCACCAATATCGATCGTATCAAGCACTGGGACTCCAGGCTCGGCCGGCGGCCGCGCGTCGGGCTGGTCTGGGCCGGCAATCCCGATCACGCCGGCGATCGTCAACGCTCGCTGTCGCGCGCCGACGTCGCCCCGCTGCTCGCCATGCCGGGGATCAACTGGCACATCCTGCAAAAGGACGTCACCGCCGAGGACGAAGTCGCCCTCTCCGAAAACCCCGCGGTCTATATCCCCGGCCCCGGCTTCGCCGATTTCGCCGATACCGCCGCCTGTATCGCCGCCCTGGACCTCGTCATCACCGTGGATACCTCGGTCGCCCACCTCGCCGGTGCCCTGGGCAAACCATGCTGGATCATGCTGCCGCACGCCGCCGACTTCCGCTGGATGCGCGACCGAACCGATAGCCCGTGGTACCCCTCCGTCCGCCTGTTCCGCCAACCCGCCCGCGGCGACTGGCCGAGCACCATCGCCGCCGTGGCCGCAGCGTTGCCGGGGGTGTTGACGGGGCGGTGAGGCAAGCAAGGCCAGGGCTCTGCCCTGGACCCGCTGGGGCCTGAGGCCCCAGACCCCCATTCTTTAAGCGCCTTCGGCAAAGGGGGGGGCGTCGAGGCCGTCATGACGGCC
>CAMBRC010000017.1 GCA_945869965.1 Asaia bogorensis | reverse complement strand
GCTTCGCTACGCTCCGCAAGCCTCACAGCGCGCGCCACTACCCGATCAATCAGGGCTGCGCAGCCCTTTTCTCTTAACCCGACTGGTACACTTTTACGCCGCCATCTGGCACAATTTGTCGCCGCCGTTGACAGCTGCACAAGATCATGAATCCGCTGATCCTGGGCCTGATGTTCTTCCTGATCGTCACCCCGATGGGGCTGCTGATGGGCCTCTTCCGCC
Source organism: Asaia bogorensis (assembly GCA_945869965.1). Taxonomy (GTDB): domain Bacteria; phylum Pseudomonadota; class Alphaproteobacteria; order Acetobacterales; family Acetobacteraceae; genus CAMDGX01. The sequence goes on along the minus strand of CAMBRC010000017.1, from coordinate 54,242 downwards.
GCCACCCGGTGCGCGCCCGGCCCGATCCCGCCGCGACATCGTGTTGGGTCGTGCGCACCCCGCCCGGGCCGGATCCCGAATCCATGCGCCGGCAATTCTAAGGAGTCGCAGATTTGAGTTTCCTGGCCGAACTCTGGGCCTTCGCCCGCAGCCGCAAGAAGTTCTGGCTGCTGCCGCTGATCGTCATTCTCGCCCTGTTCGGCGGCCTGCTGATCCTGGTCCAGGGCAGCGCCCTGGCACCGTTCATCTACACCCTGTTCTGATCGCCTCCCCGCCATGCGCATCCTCGGAGTATCGGCCTTCTACCACGACAGTGCCGCGGCCCTGGTCGTCGACGGCCGCATCATCGCCGCCGCCCAGGAAGAACGCTTCACCCGGCGCAAGCACGACGCCGGCTTCCCCGACCACGCCATCCGCTACTGCCTGAGCGAAGCCGGCCTGACACTCAAGGACGTCGACCACATCGCCTTTTACGACAAGCCACTGCTGAAATTCGAACGCCTGCTCGAAACCTACCTCGCCTTCGCGCCGCGCGGCTTCGCCTCGTTCAGCAAGGCGATGCCGATCTGGCTGCGCGAAAAGCTGTTCCTGAACAACCTGCTCTGCACCCGCCTCAAGGCCATCGGCGGCGCCCATGACTGGGCCGCCAAGCTGCTGTTCACCGAACACCACATGTCCCACGCCGCCAGCGCCTTCTTCCCCTCCCCCTTCGAGGAAGCCGCCGTCCTGACCATGGACGGCGTCGGCGAATGAGCCACTACCTCAGTCGCCATGGGCAGCGGCCGCGACCTGCGCATCACCAAGGAGATCCACTTCCCGCACTCCCTCGGCCTGCTCTATTCCGCCTTCACCTCGTACACCGGCTTCAAGGTGAACTCCGGCGAGTACAAGGTCATGGGCCTCGCCCCATACGGCGAACCGCGCTTCGCCCAAACCATCCTCGACCACATCATCGATGTGAAGGAAGACGGCTCCTTCCGCCTGAACATGGATTATTTCGACTACGCCAGCGGCCTGCGCATGACCAGCCAGCGCTTGCACGACCTGTTCGGCGGCCCGCCGCGCCAACCGGAAAAATGGATGGACCAGCGCGAAATGGACCTCGCCGCCTCGATCCAGGCGGTGCTCGAACACGTCGTGCTCAAAATGACCCGCGCCATCGCCGCCGAGACCGGCGCGCGCAAGCTCTGCCTCGCCGGCGGTGTCGCTCTGAACTGCGTCGCCAACGGCCACATCCTGCGCGACGGCCACTTCGACGAAATCTGGGTCCAACCCGCCTCGGGCGACGCCGGCGGCGCGCTGGGTGCCGCCCTGGCCGCCAGCCACGGCATCGGCGCCGTACCCCGCCATGTCACCCCCGGCCGCGACGCCATGAACGGCGCCTATCTCGGCCCGCAATTCTCCGACGACGACATCGCCGCCCGCCTGACCGCCGCCGGCGCCCGCTTCACCCGCCTCGACCAATCCGACCTCATCGCCCGCACCGCCGACGACCTCGCCGAAGGCCGCGCCATCGGCTGGTTCCAGGGCCGCATGGAATTCGGCCCGCGCGCGCTCGGCGCCCGCTCCATCCTCGGCGACCCGCGCTCACCCACCATGCAGTCCCTGCTGAACCTCAAGGTGAAATACCGCGAATCCTTCCGCCCCTTCGCCCCCTCGGTGCTGCGCGAGGACGTCGCCGACTGGTTCGAACTCGACGCCGACAGCCCCTACATGCTGCTCGTCGCCGACGTCGTCGAGAGCCGCCACCGCCCCATGACCCCCGAACAGCAAGCCCTCTTCGGCATCGAAAAACTGAACGTCCCGCGCTCGGACATCCCCGCCGTCACCCACATCGACTATTCCGCCCGTATCCAGACCGTGCACCGCGAAACCAACCCGCTCTACCACGCCCTGATCTCCGCCTTCCGCGACCGCACCGGCTGCCCCGTCGTCGTCAACACCAGCTTCAACGTCCGCGGCGAACCCCTCGTCTGCACCCCCGAGGAAGCCTTCCACTGCCTGATGGGCACCGACATCGAAGTCCTGGTCGTCGGCAGCCAATACATGCGCAAGGAAGACCAGGATCCGGCACTGATCACCCGCTACGAGGGTGCCTTCGAACTAGACTAAGGCTGGGCTCCGCCCAGACCCGCCAGGGGCCAAGCCCCTGGACCTTATGAATTTAAGGTCCAGGGTGAAGCTCTGGCCTTGCCTGCTACTACAACCGCGGCGCCCGCAGCGCGTTCACATACCCCCGGTTCCACGTCGGCGTGATCATCACCTCATTGATGCAAACATGCGCCGGCAAACAGGCGATATACCGCACCAGGTCCCCGACATCCGAAGACTGCGCCATCTTCGCCCGATCCTCCGCCGAAACCGGCACCGGCCGCTTGTCCAAAATCTCCGTCGCCACCTCCCCCGGCAGCAACGCCGTCGACCGAATCCCGTTCACACATTCCTGCATGTTGATCGAATGGCTCATCGCCACCACCCCATGCTTCGCCGCCGTATAAGCCGCCCCTGACAACCCGCCAATGAACCGCCCAGCCATCGACGCGGTGAAGATGATCACCCCATCCTTCTGCGCCCGCATCATCGGCAGCACCGCCAGCGCCCCATAGAACGCGCTGTTCAGATTGGCCGAAATCACCAAATCCGCCCCCTCCGGCGCCATATCCGCCCAAGTGCGCTTCGGAATATTCGCCCCGGCATTGGCAACAAAAATATCCAACCGCCCGAACTTCTCCTTGATCCACACGGCAATGCGGTTGATGTCCGCCACCACCGTCATGTCGCCGGCCTGCACATGCGCATGCTGCCCGATCCGGCTCGCCACCCCCTCAAGCTTCTCCACCCGCCGCCCGGTCAGAATGACGGTCGCCCCTTCCTCCGCCAGCGCCACCGCCGCCCCCTCGCCAATCCCGCTCCCCGCCCCGGTGACCCAGGCAATCTTGCCCCGCAGTTTCATGCGACTCTCCCCTTCCCCACCCGCTTGTTGTCGCCCCGGCCATAGCGTGTTGGAATATCGACCGCGGGCGGCGGGCGCTCGTCACGGAGGAAACATGAAAATCAAGTCGATTGAAACCCTGCGCGCCGACGCCGGCTGGCGCATGTTCTCCTTCCTCAAGATCACCACCGACACCGGCATCATCGGCTGGTCCGAATTCAACGAAAGTTTCGGCAGCGCCGGCCTCAAGAGCGTCATCGACTCCCTCTGCGAAATCCTCATCGGCCGCGATCCCCGCCCCACCGAACAGATCGTCGCCAACCTCCACGTCCTGACCCGCCAATCCCGCGGCGGCCTCAACCAGCAGGCCATCGCCGCCATCGAAAACGCCCTGCTCGACGTCAAGGCGAAAGACCTCGGCATCCCCGTCTACGAAATGTTCGGCGGCCCCGTCCGCACCCGCATCGAGACCTACTGGTCGCACATGTCGACCTACCGCATCCGCAACGCCGCCCAGATGGGCGTCCCCGCCCTCAAAACCTACGACGACGTCTCCAAACACGCCGAAGAAATCCGCAAACTCGGGTTCCGCGGCATGAAGACCAACATCATGGCCTATGACGGCGAAAAACTATCCTCCTTCGGCGGCGGCTTCGGCCGCAACAAGGGCTGGCCCGAGCTAAACTGGTCCCCGGAATCCCTGCGCTACACCCGCGACACCCTCGCCGCCGTCCGCGCCGGCGCCGGCCCCGACATCGGCATCCACCTCGACACCAACTTCCACTTCAAGACCGAAGGCTTCAAGCGCATCGCCGACACGGTGGCCCCCTACGACCTCACCTGGCTCGAAATCGACCAGCACGACGCCCAATCCCTCGCCTCCCTCAAAGCCATCGCCCCCTGCCCCATCGCCTCCTGCGAAACCCTCCTCGGCCGCCGCGACTTCAAACCCTTCTTCGAGAACTACGCCATGGACGTCCCCATCATCGACGTCGTCTGGAACGGCCTCGGCGAATCCCTCAAGATCGCCTCCATGGCCGACGTCTACGAAATGAACGTCGCCCCCCACAACTTCTACGGCCACCTCTGCTCCATCATCTCCGCCAACCTCTGCGCCATCGTCCCGAACTTCCGCGTCATGGAAATCGACATCGACAGCGTCGCCTGGCGCGATGAATTCTTCACCATCGTCCCCACCATCGAAAACGGCGAACTCGTGCTGCCCACCGGCCCCGGCTGGGGCATCGACGTCAACGAAGCCGCCGTCCGCGCACGTCCGCCAAAAGGGTAAGGCCAAGGGCTTCGCCCCTGGACCCCACCAGGGGGCCGAGCCCCCTGGACCCTCATGAAATGGGGTCTGGGGCCGCTGGCCCCAGCGGGTCGAGGGCAGCGCCCTCGCCTTCCCTAACTTCCACAGCCTGCTAAAACCGCCCGACCAAACCGAAGGAAACGCCCAATGGCCAAATTCAAGATCGCCACCCCCGCCGGCGCCAGCTTCACCACCGCCAAGGTCACCTACGACTACGAGAAACAGGCCCTCGACCTCGCCGGCATCGACTACGAAATCGTCGAAGGCCCGATGAACGAGGACGAATTCATCGCAGTCGCCAAGGACTGCGACGCCCTCTACGCCAAGGGCATGCCGATCTCGAAGAAGATCATCGACAGCCTCACCAAGTGCCGCACCATCACCCTCGGCTCCGTCGGCGTCGACAGCGTCGATGTCTCCGCCGCCACCGCCAAAGGCATCCCCGTCACCAACTGCCCCGACACCTTCATCGAGGAAGTCGCCGACCACTGCCTGATGCTCCTCCTCGGCTGCCACCGTGACGTCACCGGCCAGGACCAACTCGTCCGCGACGGCCGCTGGCGCGAAGGCCGCACCCCCCTGCTCGCCATGCCCCGCCTCATGGGCCAAACCCTCGGCCTCGTCGCCTTCGGCCACGTCGCCCGTGCCGTCGCCAAGCGCGCCAAGCCCTTCGGCCTCATCGTCAAGGCCTACGACCCGTTCATCGAGGAACTGGTCATGATCGAACACGGCGTCCTGCCCGTCAGCCTCGATGAAGTCATGGGCTGCGACTTCGTCTCCATGCACGCCCCGGCCACCCCGGAAGCGCAAGCAATGCTCAAGGAACAGCACTTCCGCAAAATGAAGAAGACCGCCTTCTTCATCAACGTCGGCCGCGGCGCCACCGTGGACGAAGCCGCCCTCATCAAGGCCCTCTCCGAAGGCTGGCTCGCCGGCGCCGGCCTGGACGTCCTCGTCCAGGAACCCCCGCGCCAGGACAACCCCCTCCTCAAGATGAAGAACGTCATCCTCTCCGCCCACACCGCCTCCGCCTCCGCCCGCTTCGACCCCGCCCGCCTCGGCCGCGTCGGCCAGGAACTCGCCCTGGCGCTGACCGGACGCTGGCCCATGTCCTGCGTCAACCCCACCGTCCTGCCGAAGCTGGACCGCCGCCGCTGGCAGCCCATCTCCATGGAACGCGGCCCGAACTCCTGAACACCAACCCACCCCGCTGCGGGGGCCGCAAGGCCCTCGCATGCGGCACCCTGCTCCTCCTGCTCGGCGCCGTCACCCAAGCCGCAGCCCAATCCGGCCCCCCGCCCAACACCCGCACCGAATGCAACCACGCCGGCCTGGCCCTGTCCGAAATCGGCGAAACCCGCCAGCACGTCTACACCGACGGCCACGGCCACACCGTCGAACTCTGGTGCATCCGCCGCGTCTTCACCTCAAACTACGACCTGCGCTTCGTCCAAAACGGCCAATCCGCCACCATCGCCGGCTGCTACTTCAACCAGGCCCGCAACCTCGGCCCCACCCTCCACCTCGCCCCCTCCGGCGCCTACACCCGCGTCGAATGGCTCAACGAATCCCTCACCGCCCAAGGCAGCAGCCACCGCTTCACCTACGAAATCGCCACCAACCAAATCACCATCACCACCACCGCCACCTGCCGCCCCCCAGTCATCACCGTGCTCCCCCCCCAGGAAGACTTCGAAAAACTCGAACGCCTCCTCCCCCCAAGCACCGACTGCCCGCCCGGCGGATGACCCCGTTGCAAGAATAGGCAAGCAAAGACTCTTCTTTTTGTGAACAAAAAGAAGCAAAAAAACCTCATCCACAATAATCCTCTCTCCCCCCGCGCTCGGGCGGGGGGAGCCGGAGGGGGGCTCTAAAACCCCTTGCCCAACCGCAACGCCCCCGTCTCCACCGCACCACGGAACCCGCCATGCCCCCCTCCAAGATCGTCACCAGCAGCCCGCAACCCGACTTCACCGAAGAACGCATCGGCCGCGGCAACACTGTCGACGAATCCGCCCTCATCCGCGCCCTCGACCAAGGCTGGATCCGCGGCGCCGGCCTCGACGTTCTGGCCGAAGAACCCCCGCGCCAGGACAACCCCATCCTGCAAATGCCCAACGCAATCCTCTCCCCCCATACCGCCTCAGCCTCCTCCCGCGCCGAAACCCTGCGCCGCCGCCACGCCGGCCAGGAAATCGTCCTCACCGACCGCTGGCCGATGTCCTGCGTCACCCCCTCCGTCCTCCCCCGCATCAACCGCCGCCGCTGGCAGCCAATTTCCATGGAACGCGGCCCCAACTCATAAATTCACCCCCGCGGCCCTCACCCCCAATCGGAAAACCCCGCCCCATGACCTGGATCGCCACCATCCCCTACGCCGAAGCAACCGGCCGCCTCAAACTGCTCTACGACCGCGTCAAAGGCCCCGGCGACAACGTCGACAACATCATGATGGCCCACAGCCTGCGGCCCCACTCGATGGACGCCCACATGGCGATCTACAAGAACGCCATCCACCACGCCGCCAACACCGTTCCAAAGTGGTTCCTCGAAACCCTCGGCGTCCTCGTCAGCCGCCTCAACGGCTGCGCCTACTGCGTCGACCACCACTTCGCCGGCCTCCAGCGCCTGCTCGCCAACGACGCCCGCGCCCAAGCCATCCGCGCCGCCCTCCACCAGGAATCCTTCGCCGACGCCTTCACCCCCCGCGAACAAGCCGCCCTGCAATACGCCATCAAACTCACCCGCAACGCCGCCGCCATCACCGAACCCGACATCGCCGCCATGCGCACCGCCGGCTTCGACGACGGCCAAATCCTCGAAATCAACCAAGTCGTCGCCTACTTCGCCTACGCCAACCGAACCGTCCTCGGCCTCGGAATCACCACCGAAGGCGACATCCTCGGCCTCTCCCCCAACAACGCCGCCGACCCCAACGACTGGTCCCACCGCTGAGCCCAGCCATCAAGGCCAAGGGCTTCGCCCCTGGACCCCAGCAGGGGGCCGAGCCCCCTGCACCCCGTCACCTTACCGCCACGTGGCGTCGAGACCTGGCCGCCGGCGGCACTGGCGGAATGACCTGCCGTACATGCTCCCCAAGCATCTGCGTGAACACACGCCCATACGCCGGCAGCGACCGCTGGGCGTTCCACATGATCACCAGATCCATCGTCAATGCATGCCCACGCAGCATCAGCGGACGAATGCTCAACTGGTTCGCATCCATGCGCGCCGTCGTCGGCAGGATCGCAATCCCCTGCCCGATGCGCGCCAACGCCAGCAAGGTCTCCGGTGCCGTGCTCTCATGCGCAACCACGGGACTGATCGCCTCCAACCGACAGGCCGCATCGAACTCGCGCCGCGTCCCGTAGCTGCCCTTCAGCACCAGCACCGGCGCCTGATGCAGCGCCTTCACATCAATCGCGCCCCCCTTCAGGTGAAAGCAAGCCGGATTGAACGCCGCGACAATATGCGCCGCCACCAGCACCTGACAGGCGATCGCCATCTCGGCCGGCATACGCATGGACAGGATCGCATGCAGCTCGCCACCCTTCAGCATCCGCAGCTGGTCGAACGATCCCCCCTCCACCGCCTCAACGCGCACCCGCGGATAAGCCGCTGCAAACCTGCCCAGAAATCCCGGCAGCAGATTGGCGATCGCGTGCGGCGTGGCACCCACGCGAAACACCCCGCTCTCTCCGTCCTGCAGCGCCCGGGCCCGTTCCATCAGCGCATCGGCCCCGCGCACCAGATCCCGGCACGGCGCCAGGAACTCGGTGCCCTGCGCGCTCAGCCGCAGCCGCCGCCCCACCCGGTCGAACAGCCGCAACCCAAGCTCCTCCTGCAACTCCTGCAATTGCCGCGACAACGCCGGCTGCGTGATGCGCAGCTTCGCCGCCGCCGCGGACACGCTGCCGAGCTCGGCCACCGCGACAAAACTGCGCAACCGCTTCAGGTCCATGCCAATCCTCACATGCCAAAACAGCATCAATAACGCCGTGAATTATGCATTGGACGACAACCAAGAGCAAAGCCAAGCTCCGTCCGCGCTCTAAGAACAAGTCCACACGGACCGACGTCGCCCAGGAGATCACCATGCTCTCAGACCGATACGGCAATGACCTCACCACCACCTCCGTCGCCGCACGCGACGCCTATGTCCAGGGCTGCGATCTCCTGCTCGCCCAATGGCCAGGTGCGGTCGCCGCGTTCGATCGCGCCCTGGCCGCGGACCCCGATTTCCCCCTTGCCCATGCCGGCCGTGCCCGCGCGCTGCAAATGGCCAGCGACGCTGCCGGCGCCAAGGCCGCAATCGCCACCGCCCGCGCCTACGCCGACGTCCCACCGCGCGACGCCAGCCACATCGAACTCTTCCACCGCATGCTGAACGCCCCCGCCGGCGCCCTGGCGCAGGTCCATGCGCACGTGCAACGCTGGCCGACCGACGCGCTGGTGGCCGCCGCCGCCACCAACATCTCCGGACTGATCGGCATGTCCGGCCAGATCGACCGCGAGCAAGACCAGCTCGATTTCCTCGAGGCCCTGGCCCCGCATTTCGGCAACGACTGGTGGTTCAACGGCCATTACGGCATGGCCCTGGCCGAACTCGGCTACCACGACGAAGCCCGCCCCCGCATCCAACGCTCGCTCGAAGACCAGCCCCGCAACGCCGGCAGCGCCCATGCCTGGGCGCACTACCTCTACGAAACCGGCGACGCCCCAACCGCCGTCGCCTTCATGGCCCCCTGGCTCGCCGAATACCCCGCCGACGGCCTGATGTTCGGCCATCTCAACTGGCATCTCGGCCTGGTGCATCTCGGCCAGGGCCGCATCGAGGAAGGGCTGCGCCTGTTCGACGCCGCCTTCGCCGCCGAGACATACCGCTCGCCGCTCTTCGTGAAAATGCTGGACGCCCCCGCCTTCCTCTGGCGCGCCGAGCTCGCCGGCCAGCCGCGCGACACCGCCCGCTGGCAGAAGGTGCACGAATTCGCCCACGCCAACTTCCCCAACCCCGGCATGAACTTCGTCGACTGGCATGTCGCACTCACAGACGCCGCCCACAGCGACGATATCGAACCACGCACCCGCGCCATCGAGACCCTCGTCGCCGCCGGACACTACCCGGCCGGCGGCCCGATCTCCGCCGCCGCCCGCGGCTTTGCCGCCTTCGCCCGCGGCGACTACCCCGCCGCGATCACCGCCCTGGAGGCAATGTTCGCCGAGCGCACCCGCCTGGCCGGCAGCCGCGCACAGCTCGACCTGATCGAGTTCACCCTGCTCAAATCCTACCTCGCCGCAGGCCGCCCCGAGGACGCCCGCCGCCTGCTATCAACGCGCCGCCAAGGCCCCGGCCCAGTCCCGGTGGCAGGCCTCAACGCCCTGGCGATGTGACGCCGCCGCCCCGCCCCGCCCGAATCGCGCTCGACGACAAATCCACCCGAAACCGCCCCTCCGGAATCTCGCTGAACAAATCCACATACCGATGCGGCACCGCCACATCCCCCAACCGCCTTAGCCGCGCCCCCTCATCCACCCGCACCGCCACCAGAAACGCATTCCCCGCCCCCCCCATCGCCTCCAGCGCCGAATGCATCCGCGCCTCATCCCCGCCATAATACCGCGGCGCCACCAGCCGCTCCGCCGTATCCACCCCAATCACAAAAGTCGCCCGCGGAAACAGCACCGACTTCTCCAAAAACGTCGGCGCCCGCGTCAGCTCCACCGGCGCAGCCCAGGCGAACTGCGAAACCCGCTCCCGCACCACCCCCCCCGCCAACGCCGGCTTATCCACATTGGTCACCGAAATCTCATACGCCACCGCCGCCTGCCGCATCTCCGCCGCCGCCCGCGCCAGCGCCAGATGCCCGTGATGCAGCGGATTGAACGACCCCGGAAACACCACCTCCGGCGCCCCCGCCCCAACCGCCAATTGCCCATCCGGTAACACCGTCACCCGCCGATGCGCGCCCTCCAACAACCCATCAATCGCATCCCCGTCGGCCACCTCGGACACCGCAAACATCTCGTCCCCATCCAGCAATGCCTCCGGCCCAGGTGCTGCCACCCCACACCCCCGCGCCAGCCACAACAAAATCGCCCGCGCACAGAGATCCTCCTCCCCCGCCCGATCCCGCCGCCCCTTGGCCAACAGCGCCGTCCAATGCGCCACCCCCGCCGCCGAAGCCGTAGCCAAATGCACCCGATGCTCCCCCCGCCGCGGCCGATCACTCACCAGCGCCGCCGTCGCCCCCAACCCAACCACATCCGCGCCCGCCGGCAGCATCGCCACCGCCCGCACCCGCGCCTGCCGCGCCAACGCAATCGCCGTCTCCGCACTGCAAGCCTGCCCCGGCGCATACCCCAAAAACCCAGCCAGCGCCTGCTCGTCATACGGAACCTGCGCCTCAACCAGCAGCCGCGAGCCCCCCGGCACCCGCAGCAACTCGCCGATCGCCCCGCTCCCCCCGCCCGTAATCGCCAACGCCGCCTTGCGGCCACTGCCATGCAAAGCCGAGATCAAGCCTGGCCACGAAATATCGGAAATCGGCATGAGCATGCTGTCCATAGGATGAGCCACCATCGAGACCGTGGAAGCGCGGGCTAAGCTAGTCAACTACCAAGACACAAGAAAGAATCTTCTTTTTGTGAACAAAAAGAAGCAAAAAAAACTTCATCCATAAGCAAGTGGATTAAAGTTTTTTGGTTCTTTTTTTCAAAAAAGAACCCTTACTTCCTCCGCTCCCCGGGCCGCGGCCGCGCCAAACCCATGCTCCCGCGAAACGTCCCATCCCCCTGATACCCCGTCTGCGCCAACCCCCGCCGCTGCAACTCCGGCACCAGCCACTCCAGCGTCTCAAACGCCGGCCCCGGCAGAAACGGCGGAATCAAGTTGAACCCGTCACAAGCCCCGGCCACGAACCAATCCTCCATGAAATCCGCCACATCCGAGACGGTCCCGACAATGATCTTATGCCCCGAAGCCCCCGCCATCATCTGATACAGCTTGCGGATCGTCATCCCCGGCTCCCGCGCCACCCGCACCAGCATCTCATGCCCACTCGTCACCGCATTCACCGCAGCCAATGGTGCCGGCAAAGGCCCGTCCAAATCCATCCCCGACAAATCCCCGAACGACCCCGCCAGCATCGGCAACCCCAACCGCGGATGCACCAAATCCTGCATCTGCGCATAGACATCCTCCGCCTCCGCCCGGCTCCGCCCCAACACCGGCAACACCCCGGGCATCACCAGCATCGCCCCCGGTGCCCGCCCAGCCGCCACCCCATGCGCCTTCACGCTGGCATAAAAAGCAATCGCATGCGCCCGGTCGTTCTGTGCCGTGTAGATGATATCGGCGATCCGCGCCCCCAGCCCCTGCCCTGGCCCGGACGACCCGGCCTGCGCGATCACCGGATACCCCTGGATCGGCCGCGCAACATTCAACGGCCCCTTCACCGCGAACACCTCGCCCCGATGATTCAGATTCCGCATCCGCGCCGGGTCAAAATATCGCCCGCTCGCCTTGTCCCGGATGAACGCCCCATCATCCCACCCATCCCAAAGCCCAAAGACCACATCAACAAACTCTTCCGCCCGCCGATATCGCAGCCCATGCTCCATATGCGCCTCGCGGCCGAAATTATACGCCTCCTGCTCGCTCCAGGAGGTCACTACATTCCACCCAACCCGCCCGCCACTGATATGGTCCAGCGAGGCAAACTTCCGCGCCACATGATACGGCTCGTTGTACGTCGTCGAAGCACTCGCCACGAACCCCAACCGCTCCGTCACCGCCGCCAACGCCCCGATCACCGTCAACGGCTCAAACACATCAATCCGCGCGTTGTAAGAAAGCTCATCATCATCCCGCGCCGAATGCCGCACCGCGATCCCATCCGCCCAGAACATGAAATGCACACAAGCCCGCTCCGCCGCCTGCGCAATCCGCTTCCACAACGCAAAATCCAACGCCGCATCCGCCTGCGCCCCGGGCATCCGCCACCCCGCGGCATGCGCCCCATTGGCGACGATGTTCAGCCCCAGCTTCATCCGCCCTGCACGGTCCAACCCATCGACCTCCTCATGCATACTCAGCAGCATAGGCACGGCAGAATCCGCTTCACCAGAAAGGAAGGTCTTCTTTTTTGAAAAAAAGAAGCAAAAAACTTTCATCCGCTTGGCGCTGGGCAAACCCTGGCGGCTGGGCTTGATTCTCGGCGGGTTATCGTTTATCGTTGTTTTAAAGAAACATATAGCCGAAGGGGGAGTCCGACATGTTGCCGAAGCCGGAACGCGCGGAAATCAACTACCACACCTCCAGGCTCATCGTCGGCATTATCGCCCTGACACTCGCAACCATCACCTCCCTGCTGACCAAGAACCCGCTCAACTCCATCAGCGCCGCCTACTGGGAGCCCGGCCCGTCGCACGTCGTCTTCATCGGCTTTCTCTTCGCCATCGCCGCCTTCCTGCTCGCATATAATGGCCACAACACCCTGGACATGATCCTTGCCAGGATCGCCGCCATTGCCGCTGTCGGCGTGGCATGGTTCCCGTGCAATTGCGGCCCCAACTCCGAGCTGGGCGCGCAGACACTGCATCTCCTTTCCGCCGGCGCCATGTTCCTGGTCCTCGCATACTTCGCCTACGGCTTCTTCCAGGAAGCCAGCAAGAAGCGGCGCAATCCCAAACCCGAAGACGGCCGGCCCACGCCCCGCGCCGCCATCTACGGCATCTGCGCCCTCGCCATCCTGGTCGCCATCGCCGCCTTCGTCCTGCCCATCGTCATCCGCGTCCCCGCGAGCGATATCTTCCCCAATTACGTCTTCGTCTGGGAAGCTGTCGCCCTGCACGCCTTCGGCGCCGCATGGCTGGTGGCAAGCCGCCGGGTGCCAGGGCTCAACTGACCCGTCCCGATCGCAGGGCATGCGCGGCGCATAGGCCGCGCATGCCCTGAGGCAGTCCATTTGTAGTTTTTTTTCATATTTAGGTAAAAAATTTCTTGATTCACCGAAACGCCGGTGCTAGAAACATATCATGAACAGTGCATCAGCACAGCCCCTGTTCGGCATTCCCCCCGCGGCGCTAGCGGCGCCCCAAGCCGCACAGGAGACTTGCGCCCGCATCGATGCCCTCCTGACCACCCTCCTCCTCTGGGCCAGCCGCCTCGGCCGCCTTGGCCGCCTCCTCGCCCCGCACCTCGACGCTGTCGCTGGCTGCCTGCGCGCCCTTTCCACCCTGTTCGCCCGCCTTGCCGCCGGCGACCTGCACGCTCCGGCCTCACCGCGGGCCATTGCACCGCCGGCGCCACCCGCCCCCCCTGCACCCGCCCGCCCTTCGCGCCCTCTGAATCCGCCCGGCGCGCGCCTCGCTTCCCGGCCCGCCCGCACCGCACCGCTTGCCCCGGCTGGCCGCGCCTCGCCACCCACGGCGCACCTTCCGGCCCGCCATCGCCTGGCATCCACCGCGCGCGAGCCGCAGCAATCGCGGCTGCCTGCCACCGAAATGCAAAAAACGCCCTCCCCGGACGACCGTTTTCGCTCGTCCATATTATTGCGATATAGCAATAAATATCTGATGCCTTCCCGCAACCCCACGCCTTGCCTACATTGCATCCCATGAAAAGCCCGTATGACATCCTGGGCGTCGCGCCCACCGCCTCCGCGGACGACATCCGCCGTGCCTATCACCGCCTCGCCAAGACCAACCACCCGGACACCAACCCCGACAAGAAAGACGCCGCGGAAAAATTCGCCGCCATCTCCTCGGCCCACACCGTCCTGGCCGACCCGGAAAAGCGCGCCCGCTTCGACCGCGGCGAAATCGACGCCACCGGCGCCGACATCCAGCGCCCCCGCCCCGGGCGCCACGGTGGACACCAACAGGGCGGCTTCAACCCCAGCGACATCGAGGAAATGCTCCGCCAGGCCGGCGGCGGCCGCCGCCGCGGCGACTTCCGCACCCGCGGCGAAGACGCCCGCTACAGCCTCGCCGTCTCCTTCATGGACGCAGCCCTCGGCATCGTCCGCCGCATCACCCTGCCCGACGGCCGCAGCCTGGACGTCACCATCCCCGCCGGCCACGCCGACGGCCAGGCCCTGCGCCTGCGCGGCCAGGGCCAACCCGGCTTCGGTGGCGGCACGCCCGGCGACGCCCTGATCGAAATCACCGTCGCCCCCCACCGCTTCTTCCGCCGCGAGGAAAACGACATCATCCTCGACCTGCCCGTCACCCTGCCCGAAGCCGTCCTCGGCGCCCGCGTCGAAGTCCCCACCCTGACCGGCCCGGTCACCCTGTCCATCCCGCCAAGATCCGGCCCCGGCACCCGCCTTCGCCTGCGCGGCCGCGGCATCGGCACCGGCCATCAGTTCGTCGTGCTCACCGTCGTCCTGCCGCAGGAACCCGAACCCGCGCTGGAGGAATTCCTCAAAACCTGGACCCCCGACCACCCCCAGAACCCGCGCGAGACCATGACCCCGTGACCAACGTCGCCGATCTCGAATCCATCCTGCGCAACAACCCCGACCTCGCCGCCCTGCTCGACCGCTTCGCCGAAATCGCCCTGCCGGATGTCTGGATCGTCGCAGGCTGCATCGCCCAGACCGTCTGGAACCATCGCTTCGGCCTGGCAGCGGGGCACGGCATCGGCGATATCGACCTGGTCTATTTCGACCCCGACCTGTCCGAAACCACCGAGGAAGCCCACGCCCAACGCCTGCGCGCCCAGTTCCCCGCCCTGACCACCTGGCTCGACGTCAAGAACCAGGCCCGGGTCCACCAATGGTACAGCGACAAATTCGGCCGCCCGCTCACGCCCTACCGCTCGACCCCGGACGCCATCGCCACCTACCCGACCACCGCCACCTCGGTCGGCATCCGCCGCCACGCCGGCCAAACCGAGATCTGCGCCCCGTTCGGCCTGCAAGACCTGTTCGCCGGCATCGTCCGTCCGAACAAGGTCCTGGTCACCGAAACCGTCTACGCCGCCAAGGCCACCCGCTGGCGCGCCGTCTGGCCCGGCCTTACGATCATTCCTTGGACGGCCTAGCCGCGCAGGTGACAGGAAACCTGATGCCGGCCCCCGGCACTCTTCAGCACCGGCACCTCGACCGAACACCGCGGCTCGGCGATCGGGCACCGCGTATGGAAGTGACAGCCCGAAGGCGGGTTGATCGGGTTGGGCACGTCACCCTGAAGCACGATCCGCTTGCGCTTGATCTTCGGATCCGGGATCGGCACCGCCGAGAGCAACGCCTCAGTATACGGATGCAACGGGTTCTCGTACAGCTCCTCGGCCGTCGCCACCTCGACCACCCGGCCGAGATACATCACCGCCACCCGGTTGCTGATGTGCTCGACCACGCTGAGGTCATGGGCGATGAACAGATAAGCGAGGCCGAACTGCTCCTGAAGGTCTTCCAACAGGTTGATCACCTGCGCCTGGATTGACACGTCAAGGGCCGACACCGGCTCGTCACAAACAATCAGCTTCGGCTCGACGGCCAAAGCCCGTGCGATACCAATCCGCTGGCGCTGCCCACCGGAAAACTCATGCGGGAACCGGCGCATATGCTCGGGATGCAACCCGACCGTTTGCAACAGCTGGACCACCCGCTCTTCCATCTCCGTCCGGTTCTTCACCAGCCCGTGGATAACAAGGGCCTCACCAACGATAGTGCCGACGGTATGACGCGGATTGAGCGAGGCAAACGGGTCCTGGAAGATGATCTGCATGTCGCGGCGCATGGCGCGCAGCTCCTCGCCTTCCATCTTGGTAACGTCCCGGCCCTGAAACCAGATCTCGCCCTCGCTCGGCTCGATCAGCCGCATGATGCATCGCCCGGTGGTCGACTTGCCACACCCGGACTCACCCACCAGTCCAACCGTCTCCCCCGGAGCAACATCGATCGACACGCCATCGACCGCATGAACCCGGTCGATCACCCTCGACAGGATGCCGCCATGGATCGGGAAATGCTTCTTCAGCCCCCGCACCGAGAGCAACGGCTCGGCCGGTGTGGTATCGCTCACGGTATTCACAGGATGCATGCCACCTTGTGGTCAGCTGCGACGGTGCGCAGGGCGGGCTCAGCCGCAGTACACGCCTCGGTCACGAAGCGGCAGCGGGCGGCAAAACGGCAGCCCGGCGGCGGGTTCAGCAAATTGGGCACAGTGCCTGGAATCTGCTCCAGCCGCTGACGCGCGCCGCCGCGGGCGGCGCCGGACACGTCCACCCGGGGTATCGAGCGGATCAGCCCCTGGGTATAGGGGTGGCGGGGATTGCCGAACAATTCGTCGACCGAAGCTTCCTCGACCACCTTGCCGGCATACATCACCACGACCCGCTGGGCGTTCTCGGCCACCACCCCCATCGCGTGGGTGATCAGCATGATCGACATCCCGAAGCGGTCCTTCATGTCGGCGAGCAGTTCCAGGATCTGCGCCTGGATGGTCACGTCCAACGCCGTCGTCGGCTCATCGGCGATCAGCAATTGCGGCTTGCAGGCCAGTGCCATGGCGATCATCACGCGCTGGCGCATGCCGCCGGAGAACTGGTGCGGATAGTCGCCCACCCGGCGCTCGGCATTGGGGATCTGGACCAGGCGGAGCATCTCGACCGCCTGTTCCATTGCCGCTTTTTCCGAGATCTTCTCGTGCGTGATCAGCGATTCGACGATCTGCCTGCCGACGGGATAGACCGGGTTCAGCGAGGTCATCGGCTCCTGGAACACCATGGCGATCTCGCGGGCGCGGATGGTGTCCATCTCGTCCATCGATAGCGGGATCAGGTCACGGCCACGCCACAAGATAGCGCCGGATTCGAAGCGGCCGGGCGGCATATCGATCAGCTTGAGCACCGAACGCGCAGTCACTGACTTGCCACAGCCGGATTCGCCGACCACCGCCAGGGTCTCACCCTTGGCGATCGACATGCTGACGCCATCGACGGCGCGGACCATACCGTCATCGGTCTTGAACCAGGTGCGGAGGTCGCGAATATCCAGGAGGGGCTCGGTCACGATACGGCCCCTAGATCACGCGGCGCGGATCGAGCGCGTCGCGCAGGCCGTCACCGATGAAGTTGATCGACAGCACCGTCAGGAAGATCGCCAAGCCCGGGAATATCGCCCAGTGTGGCGCAATATCAAGGTAGTCCTTGGCATCGAACAGCACCCGCCCCCAGGTGGGGATGTCCGGCGGGAAGCCGAGGCCGAGGAAGGACAGGGTGGATTCGGCAATGATCGCGGCCGCCACATCGATGGTGCCGGCGACGATCACCGGGCCCATCGCATTGGGCAGGATGTGGTTGACCACCAGCCGCCGCCGCGAGGCCCCCAGGGCGCGGGCCGCCTCGACAAACTCCTTCTCGCGCAGGCTGAGGAATTGGGCGCGGACCAGACGCGCCACGGGCATCCAGCGCAGGCCGCCGATCACCACCACGATCAGAATGAACGTTCCGCCCTCGGGCCCGAATACGCCCTTGAGCACGTCGCGGAACAGATAGCTGATCATCAGCAGCAGCGGCAGTTGCGGCAGCGACAGGAACAGGTCGGTGAGCCACATCAGCGCGGCATCGATCCGCCCGCTGGCCATGCCGGCCACGGCGCCAACAACCACGCCGACGAAGACCGCCACCACCATCGCCGCAAAGCCGACGGCAAGCGAGATGCGCCCGCCATAGATCAGCCGCGCCAGCACATCCTGGCCGAGGTCATCGGTGCCGAACGGGTGGGCGACGCTGGGCGCCTTCAGCTTGGCGGTGAAGTCGATCTCGTTAATCGGCACCGCCCAGATGAACGGGCCGGCCAACACGGTCAGGACGATGGCACCGAGGATGAACAGGCTGGCCACCGCCAGCTTGTGCTTTCGAAACCGGCGCCACGCCTCCTTGGCCGGGGACACCGGCTCGGCGACACGGACGGCACCGGTGACGGTGTCAGCGGAAAGAGATGCGGGGGTCGAGCCAGCCATAAATGATATCTGCAATCAGGTTGAAGAGGACAACGAGACAGGCGAAAACGAAGGTCACCCCCATCACCACCGGCGTGTCGTTGCCGAGGATGGCGGTGATCAACAGCGAGCCGATGCCGGGGATGCGGAAAATCTGTTCGGTGACGATGGCGCCGCCGAACACGATGGGCATTTGCAAGGCCACCAGGGTGACCACCGGGATCAGAGCGTTGCGCACGACATGGCGCACCAGGACCTTCCGATTGCCGATGCCCTTGGAACGTGCGGTGACCACGTAATCGAGCTTGATGACGTCGAGCACCGAGGAACGGACGTAACGCACCAGGGATGCGCCCTGGAACAGGCCGAGCACCATGATTGGCATCAGCGACTGCTTGATCTGCGCCACCCACCAGGCCCAACCGGTCTCCCGCAGGGTCGACTGGTAGACCATCGGCAGCCAGTCGAGATAGACTGAAAACAGCAGGATCAGCAGCAGCCCGGTAAAGAAGGTCGGCAGCGAGAAGCCAACGAAGGCCATGGTGTTGGCGATTTTGTCGAACACGGAATAGGGCCGGGCGGCGGCCAGGACGCCCACAGGCACCGCGACCAGGAGCGCCAGGAGCTGGGCGGCGCCGATCACCGCCACCGTGGTGGGCACGCGCTGGAGGATCAGCTGGTCGACATCGATACGGCTGACGAAAGAAAATCCCCAGTCGCCCCGCAGCATCGCGAACAGCCAATGGAAGTAGCGCAGATAAACGGGATCATCGAGCCCCAACGACGCCCGCAAGCGCATCCGCACTTCGGGCGGCACGTTGGGGTTGAGTGTCAGTTCCTCGAACGGGTCACCCGGCGCCAAGGCAAGCACAGAGAACAGCACCAAGCTGATCCCCAGAAGGGCCGGAATCGCCAACAGGATGCGTCGCAGCAGATAGGCGCGGGACACGAATTACTCCAGTAAAAGAACCATCGCCGAAAGCGGACACGAAATCCCCTTCCGGCGGTGGCGGTCAGGCCGACACAGACAGGCTCAGGCGGTCATGTACCAGTCGGACAGATCGTAGAAGTTGCTGTCCCAGCCGCTGGTCTTGGCTTGCAGCTTGTTGCTGATCCCGGTCACGCCGGGGCGGTAGACGATCGGGATCACGGCCTGGTGCTTGACCATCAGATCGTTGCAGGCGATCAGCATGGCGACGCGCTTCACCGCATCGAGTTCGGTGTCCGCCGCGGTCAGCAGCTTGTCGAACTCGGCGTTGCTCCAGCGCATCGGGTTGCGGCCCTGCCACTTGTTCTCCTTGGAGGCGATCTGGTTGGTGAGGCCAAGCTGCAGCCACACGGCGGGGTCGGGCTGGCCGGGCCCGGTGTTGTACATCTGCAGGTCGGAGTAGAATTTCGGATAGTTGTCGGGGTTGGCCAGGTCCGAGGAGAAGAACACCGAGGCGACCACCGACTTGATCTCGATCTCGATGCCGGCTTTGGCGCAGGCCTGCTTGATGATCGCCTGGGTCTTCTGGCGCGGCTGGTTGATCGAGGTCTGGTAGACGTATTTCAACTTGACGGCACCCTTGGCGCGGATGCCGTCCGCGCCACGAACCCAGCCGGCCTTGTCGAGCAGGGCATTGGCCTTGTCGATGTTGAACTCGAAGCTGGTGTTGGGTGAGCGGAACCGCGGCGGGTTGTTGACCCAGTTGGAGGTCGCCACGCCGGTGCGGCCATAGATGAATTCCTGGATCGACTTGCGGTCGATCAGCAGGGCCATCGCTTCGCGCACCGCGGGGTCGGTCAGCGACGGGTGCTTGGTCTTCATGCTGGAGCGCTCGCCGTCCACCTCGGTCCAGGGGTCGGTGTTGTTGAGCTGCAGATGCTCGCAACCCGCACCTTCGGTGATCTGGACCTTGCCCTTGCCGCCGCGTTCCAGGCGCAGCAGCACCTCGTCCTCCACCTGGAGGTTCCAGCCGAAGTCGTATTCGCCGGTTTGCAGCACGGCACGGGCGGCCGAAACGGCATCGCCGCCGCCTTTCATCTCGATGCTGTCGAAGAACGGCCGGTTGGGCATGTGGTAGTCCATGTTGATCTCGCCCAGCACCGTGTCGCCCGGGCGGAAATCCTTGTACTTGTAGGGGCCGGTGCCCACCGGCTTGAGGTTGGTCGGCGCATCGCGCGATTTCGCGCCCGTAAAGTCCTGGAACAGATGCTTGGGGATGATCATGCCGGTCGCGCCGACGAAGGAGTCGGCCCAGAACGGCTGCGGGATCTTGAAGTTCACGCGGACGGTGAGGTCGTCGATTTTCTCGGCGACAACGTCCTTGTAGCTGCCGCTGGTGATCGCGGCGGTGGCGGGGTCGGAGGCGTATTGCCAGTTGAACACCACGTCGTCGGCGGTGAAGGGCTTGCCGTCATGCCATTTCACGCCGGGTTTCAGCTTCCAGGTCACCGATTTGCCGTCGGCGGCCAAGCCGCCATTCTCGCGCGACGGGATCATCGCGGCGAGGATTGGCTTCAGGTTGCCGTCGCCGTCCCAGGCCGCCAGCGGCTCGTAGAAGATGCGGCTGCCGTCCTGGTCCTTGGTGCCAGAGGCGAAATGCGGGTTGAGCAGGGTGGCGGCCTGCCACCACAGCACTTTGAGCGCGCCGCCGCCGCCGCGCTTGGTGCCGGGGTACGCGCTGGCGATCTGGCTGGCGGTCTGCGCCATCGCTACGCCGGAATTGGCGAGCAGCTGGGTTGCGATCGGCGCGGTGATGCCGAACGCAGCCAAGCGCCGCACGAACGATCGGCGGTCCATCCGGCCGGACCGGACTCCCGCGATCATCTGTCGAAGATCTTGCTCGTTCATGTGAGCCCCCATCTGAAACCGGTCTGTCTCCAGCGACGCGCGGTTCTCGCGCATCTCCCAGGTGGAGACAGCCATGCACGTTACGCATATGAACGGGCGAGCGGGTTCCGTCAACAGGACAATGCGTAACGAAACCAAGGCGCCAGCGAAATTTTTTCAGGCGTATCGAGAAACCGCCGCACGGCGATTGTAACGCGCTATGACAGCGGATTCACATTATCTTCATATTCAACAGCTTGGGCCGGATACCTGCGGGTCACTGGCGCGCCGGGCGGAACACCGGCAGGACCGGGCCTTCGGCGCTGCGTTCGAAGCCCAATTCCATCGCCAGGCCCAGGCGCAGCCCCGCCGGGTCCATGTCACGCAACTGGCCCATGGCGCGCACCCCTTCGGCGAGGTCCACGGTGACCAGCACGTATGGCGATTCGGCCTTGAAGCCGATGTGGAACGGGTGGTGGCAGACGGTCCAGGACTGCACGGTGGCGCGGCCGCTGGCGGGGGCCCAGTCATGTGCCATCGACCAGCAGCCGTCGCAGACCGGGCGGGGGTAGTGGCGCAGCTTGCCGCAGTCCTTGCAACGCTGGATCAGGAATTCGCCGCGGGCCAGGCCGTCCCAGTAGGGTTGGGTGTCCGGGCTGGGGTTCGGGACAGGTTTGGTGAAGGTTTCGCTCATCGGCCTAACCCCTCCGCATGATGGCGATCGAGCCGTCGCCCATGTCGCCGTAGCCGGTGACGAGGCCGAGCGTGGCGCCGGGGACCTGGGCCGCCTTGCCGTGGCCGCGCAACTGGCGGACCAGTTCGACGATGTGGTTCATGCCAGCGAGGTGGGCCTGGGATAGCAGGCCGCCATGCGTGTTGACCGGGAGGCGGCCGCCGAGGGCGAGCGCGCCGTTCTCGACGAAGGCGCCGCCTTCGCCCTGGGCGCAGAAGCCGATTTCCTCCAGCTGGCGCAGGACGACGTAAGTGAAGCAGTCGTAGATTTCCGCCACCTGGATATCGGCGGGTTTGACGCCCGCCATGGCGAAGGCGCGGGGGGCGGCCTTGGCGAGGCCGATCTTCAGGATGTCCGGGCGCTGGGTGATGACGCTGGGCGAGTCCGGATGGCCCTCGGCGACGCCCATGACGAGGACGCGCGGCTGGCGCAGGTCGCTTGCGGCGGCGGCGCTGCTGACCACGACCGCGGCACCGCCGTCGCTTTCCAGCGAGCAGTCGAACAGGTGGAACGGGTCGGCGATCATGCGGCTGGCCTGGTGGTCCTCGATTGTCAGAGGCTTGGTCATCGCGGCGTTGCCGTTGAGGATGGCGTGGCGGCGAGTGGTGACGGCGATTTCAGCGAGCTGGCGGCTGGTGGTCCCGTAGAGCTCCATGTGGCGGCGGGCCATCGGGGCGTAGATCTGGGCCGGGGCGATGTTGCCGAGCGGCAGTTCGAATTCGCCGATGGTGCGGAATTGCGGCATCTCATGGACGCGCGCGCCGATGCGGGTGCCGGAATAGCCGGTGCGGCCGATCGGCAACAGGACGTGGCGGCAGATGCCGGTGGCAATCGCCGCCGCCGCGGCCTGGATCGCGGCTACGCAAGACGCGCCGCCCATCGGCGTGATGGCGGAAAAGCGCAGGTCGGGGATGCCGAAATTGGTGATGAAGTCCTCGGCGACGGCGGCGCCGGTGGCGACCGGGATGACGCCGTCGATGTCGCGCGGGCTGAGGCCGGCGTCGGCGATGGCGGCCAGCGCGGCCTGCATCTGGAGCGACAAGGCGCTGCCGTGTTGCAGGCCGCGGCCGTGGGCGGTTTCGCCGATGCCGGTGATGGCGGTTTTTTCGAAGAGGGACATGGGTCAGATGCTCCAGAAAAAGTCTTCTTTTTGTGAACAAAAAGAAGCAAAAAAACTTTATCCGATGGCGTTCGGCTTCCCAAGGGAGACCGGGTATCTCGGCCGGCAAATTGATGAAAGTCTTTTTGCTTCTTTTTCTACAAAAAAAGAAGATTCTTGCTTACCCCTTGTAGCAGCGTCGGCGCCGCTGCCCGGCCTGTTTGCGACAGAGTAGGAGGCCGCGAGGGGCGGGTGTCAATTGGCGGGGATCGGGGTGGGCAATGGCGCGCCGGTGAAATGGGCGTGCAGGTTGGCGATCACCATGTCAGCGCATTCTTCCCAGGTCTCGACGGTGCCGCCGCCGCGATGGGGCATCAGCACGGCGTTGCCGAGGGACATGAGTTCGGCGGGAACGGCGGGTTCGTGGTCGAAGACGTCCAGCCCGGCGGCGGCGATGGTGCCATCGCGCAAGGCGGCGATCAGGGCGGGCTCGTCGATGATGCTGCCGCGGGCAATGTTGACGACGATGCCGCGCTGGCCGAGGGCGCGCAGGATTTCGGCATTGACCAGGCCGCGCGTGGCCTCGCCGCCTGGGCAGGCGACCATCAGCAGTTCGCAATCCTGCGCCAGCGCCAGCACGGAGTCGCGATACGCATAGGGCGAGCCGGGCACTGGACGGCGGTTGTGGTAAAGCACCTTCATATCGAAGGCGGCGGCGCGCTTGGCGATGGCCTGGCCGATGCGGCCCATGCCGAGGATGCCCATCGGGCGGGAATGCAGGCGCGGCATCAGGGGATAGCTGCCGGACTGCCATTTGCCGTCGCGCACGAAGCGGTCGCCGCTGACGATGCCGCGGGCGGCGGCGAGCAACAGGGCGAAGGCCATGTCGGCCACGCAGCCATCGGTCGGCCCCGGCGTGTTGGTGACGGCGATGCCGCGGGCGCGGGCGGCGGCGAGATCGACCTTGTCGTAGCCCACGCCATAGACCGCGATCAGGCGCAGCGCCGGCAGGGCGGCGATCACCTCGGCCGGCACTGGGGCAGCGGCGATGAGGGCGGTGGCGTGGCGGCCGGCGAAACCGGCGGGAACAGTGCCGTCGGCCAGCACCTGCAGGTCGAAATGCGGCTGGTAGCGTGCGGAGCACAGCGCGATTTCCGATCCGAGATGGACCACCTGAGGTTTTTTCATGGCGTTCATCATCGTCCTGCTACTTTGCCTGATGCCGGGCGACAGGCTATCAGCCGTGTGGCGGCCCGCAACATGCTGCATCGCAAAAAGGACCCATCATGCACATCGGCGTTCCCCAGGAGATCAAGACCCACGAGTACCGCGTGGGGCTGACGCCCGCGGCGGTGCGCGAGTTTACCTCCCGTGGGCACCAGGTGACGGTCCAGCAAGGGGCCGCGGCCTCGATCGGCTTCACCGACGATGCCTATCGCGCCGCCGGGGCAGTGATTGCGGCCAGTGCCGCCGAGGTGTTCGCCGCCGCCGATATGATCGTGAAGGTGAAGGAGCCGCTGGCGGCGGAGATCGCCATGCTGCGCGAGGGCCAGGTGCTGTTCACCTACCTGCATCTCGCCGCCGACAAGGCGCAGACCGAGGGGTTGATGCGCTGCGGCGCCACCTGCATCGCCTATGAGACGGTGACCGACGCGCGGGGCGCATTGCCGCTGCTGGCGCCGATGAGCGAGGTGGCCGGGCGGATGAGCGTGCATGTCGGCGCGCATTGCCTGGAAAAGGAGGCGGGCGGCGCCGGGGTGCTGCTGGGCGGCGTGCCGGGGGTGCAGGCCGGCCGCGTTGTGATCATCGGTGGCGGCGTCTCGGGCACCAATGCAGCGATGATGGCGGTCGGGCTCGGCGCGCATGTCACGATTTTCGACCGCTCGTTGCTCCGACTGAAGGAGCTGGATGCGCAGTTCGGCAGCGCGGTTCAGACGCTGTATTCCACCACCGCGGCGATCGAGGCGGCGGTGATCGAGGCCGACCTGGTAATCGGCGCGGTGCTGGTGCCGGGGGCGGCGGCGCCAAAGCTGGTGACGCGGGACATGGTGAAGCAGATGCGTCCGGGTTCGGTGGTCGTGGATATCGCCATCGACCAGGGCGGCTGCCTGGAGACCAGCCGGCCGACCAGCCACTCCAACCCGACCTATATCGAGGAAGGCGTGGTGCATTACTGCGTCACCAACATGCCCGGGGCGGTCGCGCGCACCTCCACCCTTGCACTGGGCAACGCCACCCTGCCCTTCGCGCTGGCGCTCGCCGAGAAGGGCTGGCGCCAGGCGCTGATCGACGACAAGCACCTGCTGGCCGGGCTGAACGTGCATGCCGGGCACATCACCTATGAGGCCGTGGCGCGCGACCTCAACCTGAGCTTCACCCCGGCGGCCTCGGTGCTCGGGCGGTAGCTTACGACGGCACGGCCCGGGCTTGCGCGTGGGTTCTTGAAGCCAGAATGAAAGGAATATCAGGAATGATGCGCCACTGCCCCATCAGGGGCGGGGCGCCGCCGGCAGCACTGAGCCCGGCCGAAACGGACACTCCTGATGCCAGTTCACCGCCAGCGCCCGCATTTCGTGCCCCAGGCTTGACGGGGCCGGACCGCGCATGGCCCTCACGATTGCCGCCGCTCTAGCCGCCTTCGGCGCCGGTACGCTGGCGGCGGGAACGCGCATCCTGGATACCGCCGAAGCCGTGTCAGGCCGGTTGGACGCGCTGCGGCCGCTGGCCCTGTCCGGCAAGATCGCCGCCATAGACCTGCGCGACGGCGGCGATGGCGCCATCATCACCACGCCGGCGCTGGCCGCCAGCAACGCCGCGGTGCTGGGCCTGGTTGCCGGCCCGCACGTGCTGCATCAACGCATCGCCGCGGCCGATGTGGCGACGGCGACGCTGGCCACGGGGTTCGCAGGCTTCATCATCGCGGACAGCGCCGCCAATGTGATCGCCCACCTGCCGGACATCCAGGCATTGTGGCGGGCGGGATCGCTTGGCCGGATCATGTTCACCGACCCGGCGCCGCCGACACTGGTGCTGGCCGCAGCGGTGGTGGCGGCGAATATCGACGCATTGCAGGCCATCGGGTCGATCTTCGACCTCCAGCTCAGCGATAGCGGCCGGCCCGACCTGATCCTGCCGCTGCGCGACAGCTATGTCGCCGCGCTGAGCAAGGTGATCCAGCTGATCGGCTCGCCGGTCAATGTTGATTTTGCCGGTCCGATCTCGGCGGCAAGCCTGGCGGGCATCGTCGCCGGCATCGACCGGACCGCCAGCGGCGCGCACGTCATGCCGGCCAATTCCATCCCCGGCCTGCTGATCCGCCTGCCGCAGACCACCGCCGTGCTGGACAGCGCCGAGAACATCGCCGCCTGGCTGCCATCGTTGCAAGCGGCGGCAGTTGGCGGCCGGCTCGCCACCATTGGGTTGCGCGCTGACGAGTCGGGGGGCGAGTCGGGAATCATCGCGCTGACGCCGGCGCAGTTCGATAGCGGCGCCGACGCGCTGGCGCGGCTGGCGCCGAACGTGATCCTGTCGCAATTGATCAGCGCGTCCCAAGCCGCCGGTGCGGCGCTCGACGCGCGCTTTGCCCATTTCACCATCCAGGACAGCCTCGCCGACATCCTGGCCAACCTGGCCGGGGTTGATGGGCAGATGCGCACCGGCCATGTCGGCGCGCTGCATCTTACCGATAACGCGCCCGGCCTGACACTGACCGCCGCCGAACTGGCGGGTGCGGCGCTGGTGCTGAGCCGGGTTGGCGGGCCGGCGCGGCCGATCACCTTGTCCGACGACGGAACGCCCAGCGTGGCGATCGCCGCCGATGTGCTCGGCAATGCCGCGGTGCGCGCCAATGTGCTGGGCCGGATCGCCGGGCCGTACCAGCTGGTGGTCACCGGCGCGATCGGGGTTGCGACGGCGTCGGCGATCCTGGCCGAGAACGACGCGGTGCTGGCCAATCTCGGCCGGGTGCGCATCGCCGGACTCGCGGCCGACATCGTAGCCAACCTGGCGACGCTCAAGACCCTGGCCGATGCCGGCCGCATCGCCGCGATCGACCTGCTGGACGGCGGCGTGGTTGGGCTCGGCATCACCCTGACCACCTCGCTGACCTACTACAACGTGTTGACGCTGATCTCGTCGCCGTATCTCAACAATGCCGGGACCGGCACCAGCGGGCGCATGTCGGCGAGCAACTTCCTGCTGTCGCTGTCGACCGTCCAGCAAGGCGCGCTGTACGGCAGCCTCAAGCAGGTCTCGCTGAGCAACTCGACCACGCCGACCATGGCGGTCAGTGCATCCGACCTGTCGCGATACCTGGAAGCCTTCACCAAGCTGGTCAACACGACCACCCCGCTGGCGCCGTATGTGATCACGTTGACCAATGGCGGCACGCCGACGCTCGCCCTGGCCGGGTGGCAGGTTGCCGCACCGGCGATCGCGGTGCTGGCGCGGGTCAGCACGCCGTACAAGCTGGCCGTCACCGGCAATCTCGGCGCCGGCGCCGCCGCGTTGCTGGCCGGCGTCGCATCCAAGGTCGACGGCCGCGTCGCGATCACCGATTTCAGCGGCAATGTCGCGGCCAACCTGGCGGCGTTGCAGACGCTGGCGTCGCAGGGCCGGATCTCGGGCATCACCCTGCTGGATGGCGGGGTCACGCCGCTGGTGCTGACGCCGGCCCAGGCAGCTTCGGCCCCCGCGGTGCTGGCAGCGATCGCCAGCGCCTACCAGCTGACTCGCAACACCAGCGCCGCCGCGGCCACCGCCCCGTCCGCACCGTTCTCGGTGCTGACCGTGACCGACAGTGCGGCCAATATCCAGGCGCATCTGGCGGCATTGCAGCCACTGGCGGTCAATGGGCGGATGACCAGCATCACGGTTACCGGCGGCGGCGCGGTGGCGCTCAGCCTCACGGCTGCCGAGGTGGGGGCGAATGCCGACGCGCTGCTGCGGATCAGCAACAGCTTCACCATCGGCCTGATCGGTGCCGGGACACCGGACCTGGTGCTGCACAACTGGCAGGTCGGCAGCAGCATCGCCGGGCTGTTGGCGCGCATCACCACACCCTTTGCCTTGACGGTCGATGGGCCGATCAGCGCCGCCGGCGCCAGCGCCCTGGTTGCCGCCGGTCCCGCCGTGGTCGACCAGATCGCTCCTGGCGGGCTCACCATCCGTGACACGCCGGCCGGATTTGCGGCACGGATCAGCGACATGAAGACGCTTGTCGCGGCCGGGGCTGTCGGCGCCATCGAGCTGACTGGCGGCGCGCGCGTCCTCTCGCTGGCGGCGGCGGACATCGCCGATGGCCAGGCGATGCTGGCGCTGATGCCGATGCCGGCCAAGCTGTCGCAGATCATTGCCGTCGCCGATATCGCCCAAGCCACGCTGGCGGAAGGGTTCAGCAGCTTCACCGTCGCCGACACCGCCGCCAACGTCCTCGGCGGATTGGCGCAAGTCCAAGCGCTGGCGGCCAGCGGACGGCTGGGCCGGCTGCGCTTCACCGACACGGCGCCGGAGCTGGTGGTCAGCAGCGCCAGCATTGTCGCGGCCCTGGACAGCTGGGCGGCGCAGGACGAGCGCCCGCATCCGATCACCCTGGCCGGCGACAACCCGGTGCTGACGATCCCGGCCGCGATGCTGGGCGATGCCACCTTCCGCGCCAACATCCTCGAAGCGGTGACCAACCCGTCTTGGCGCCTGGCGGTCACCGGCCGGCTCAGCGCCGCCGACGCGGCGGCCATCGTCGCCGATGACGGCACCACCCTGGCCCACGTCACCGGCGGGCTCACGGTGGCCGCGACCGGCAGCGAGATCCGCGAAAACCTGAACTATCTCGCCATATTGGCGCGCCGCGGATTGCTCGGCGCGATCGACATGCTGGACGCTGGCTTGCGACCGCTGGAACTCGGCGCCGCACCAACCGGCGACGCCGCGGCAGCCCTCGCCCTGATCAGCGGCTCCTACCGGCTGGACACCCCGGCGGGGATCACGGCGGTCGAGACACTGGGCAGCCTGAACAGCGTGGCGTTCAACG
Source organism: Asaia bogorensis (assembly GCA_945869965.1). Lineage (GTDB taxonomy): Bacteria > Pseudomonadota > Alphaproteobacteria > Acetobacterales > Acetobacteraceae > CAMDGX01. The sequence goes on along the minus strand of CAMBRC010000017.1, from coordinate 25,376 downwards.
GCTTCGGCCCAGGTGCCGCCATCGACATCCGCGACGTGCCCTTCGCGCCGAGCGGCATGTCGTTCACCTTTTCCGGCACCCGCCTGCGCATCCTGAAGAACGACACGCTGCTCGCCACCCTCACCGTGACGCCGCCGGACGGCACCACCTATTCCGCCAGCAGCTTCTATATCCAGGCCGATGCGACCGGCGGCACCACGCTGCGGGCAGTGGCCAGTCCGATCGCGGTGACCAATACCCGCACCAGCACCAACACGGTTGTCGGCGGCGATTTCTACAGCGGCGCGGTCGGCTACCTGCAACGCCAGTTCATCAACCCGACTGGCGACCCGGTGAACGTCGCCGCCGGCATTCCCAACGTGTTCCTGCATGGCGGCGGTGCCACCGGCGGCAACGCGCTGCAGGTTCATTCGGGCCAGAACGTGATCGATGGCGGCATCGGCTCCAACTTCCTGGTGGGCGGCACTGACGTCGGTGGCGCCGACACCTTCTTCCTCGATGGCCGTGGCGACGGGGTGAGCTGGGGCACGGTGGTGAATTTCCACCGCGGCGATGCGGTCACCTTCTGGGGCTGGAAGGACGGGGTGACGACCTATGACTGGTTCGCCGACGGCGGGGCGCCCGGTTTCTCCGGCGCCACCATCCATGCCCGTCTTGGTGGCGGCACCGGCGCCTATGACGCCTCGATAACCTTTGCCGGGATCGACCTGGCGACCGCGCAGGGGTTTGCGTTCATTCGAAACGGCGTTGTCGGGGATACCACTTACGCTTATATCGCAAGTCTTTAAGCGCGTTCTTTTTTGAAAAAAAGAACCAAAAAACTTTTATCCACTTGCTTCTGGATGAAGTTTTTTTGCTTCTTTTTGTTCACAAAAAGAAGACTTCCTATTCTCCCAGCGCCATATCCAAATCCCGGATGAGGTCATCGGCGTCTTCGAGCCCAATCGACAACCGCACCACATCAGGCCCGGCGCCAGAAGCGAGGCGCTGCTCATCGGTAAGCTGGCGATGCGTGGTCGAGGCCGGATGCAGGATCAGGCTGCGGGTATCGCCGACATTGGCCAGGTGCGAGAACAGCCCGACGGCTTCGACCAGCTTGATGCCGGCCTCGTAGCCGCCCTTCACGCCGAAGGTAAACACCGAGCCGGGGCCTTTGGGCATGTATTTCTTCGCCAGCGCATGGAACGGGCTCGACGGCAGGCCGGCATAGCTGACCCAGGCGACTTTCGGGTGGCCCGCGAGAAACTCAGCCACCTTCTGCGCATTGGCGACATGGCGGTCCATGCGCACATGCAGGGTTTCGGTGCCGGTGATGGTCAGCCAGGCGTTCATCGGCGACAGGGTCGGCCCGAAATCGCGCAACGCAACCGCGCGGGCCTTGGTGGTGAAGGCGAAGTCGCCAAAATTTTCGTAGAACTTCAGGCCGTGATAGGCCGGTTCCGGCTCGGCCATGCCGGGAAACTTGCCGTTGCCGTAATCGAATTTACCGGATTCGACGATGATGCCACCGAGCGAATTGCCGTGGCCGCCGAGGAACTTGGTCATCGAGTGCGTCACGATATCCGCGCCATGCTCGAACGGTCGGCAAAGGTACGGTGAGGCCAGGGTGTTGTCGACGATCAGCGGGATGCCGACGCTATGCGCCACATCGGCGATGGCTTGCAGGTCGACGATGATACCGCCGGGATTGGCCAGGCTTTCGACGAAGATCGCCTTGCATTTCGGCGTCAGCGCCCGGCGGAAATTCTCCGGATCGGTCGGGTCGACGAAGTGGCAGGTCCAGCCAAGCTTCTTGAAGCTGAGCGAGAATTGCGTCAGCGAGCCGCCATACAGGTTGCGCGAGGCGACGAACTCGTCGCCTGGCTCCAGCAGCGTGAAGAAGGTGACGAACTGCGCCGCATGGCCGGAGGCGGCGGCGACGGCGGCGCGCCCCCCCTCCAGGCTCGCCACCCGCTCCTCCAGCACCGCCACGGTCGGGTTGGACAGGCGGGTATAGACATGGCCGAAATTGTGCAGGTTGAACAACGAGGCGGCGTGATCGACGTCATCGAACACGAAGCTGGTGGTCTGGTAGATCGGCGTGCCGCGCGCGCCGGTGGTCGGGTCAGGCTGGGCACCGGCGTGGATGGTGCGGGTGTCGAAGCCGTATTCCAGGTTCTTGTCCGGCAGCGGACGGTTACGACTTGGCCGGTCGGTCGGCGGTGCCGCCGGGCGGTTGCGGATGATGCCCGAATTCACCCCGCTCCAGGACAGTTCGCCGCCGAACCGGCTGAACTCGATCTTCGGGCAGCGATCCATGATCACGTCCAAGCCGGCCGCCTCCGCCTTCGCCCCGGCCGCGTCATGGCGCACCCCAAGCTGGGACCACAGCACCTTGGCGCCAATGGCGATCGCCTCATCGACAATCCCTGGCAACGCGTCGGCAGCGCGGAAGACATCCACCATGTCGACCGGGTCCGGAATGTCCGTCAGCTTGGCATAGATCGTCTCGCCGAGCAGCGTCTGCCCGGCCGTGCCGGGGTTCACCGGGATCACCCGAAACCCCTTGGATTGCAGGTACTTCATCACAAAATAGCTCGGCCGGTTCCAGTTCGACGAGGCGCCGACCATGGCAATCGTCTTCACCCGCTGCAGGATCCCGCGGATCTTCGCGTCGCTATAGGCGAGCGGTGCCATCTCGTTCATTGCTAACCCTTTCCAACCCAACGGGCGTCGTGGCACGCTGCTTACCACATGCGACGCAAACCGGCAGGCCTCTCCGAACAACTGGGCATGATCGACCTGGCCGGTAGCACCGCGCCGATGTCGGCGACCAGCCCCGCAGCCCCCTCGGCCATCGGCGCCGAGGGCCATCGCGAGCGCATGCGCACCCGCATCCTCGCCGGCCAGGGCGACACCATGGCCGACTACGAGCTGCTCGAAATGGTGCTGTTCATCGCCCTGCCCCGCGTCGACACCAAGACACTCTCAAAGACCCTGATCGCCCGCTTCGGCAGCTATGCCGGCGTGATCGCCGCCCCGCGCGAGGAATTGCTGGAGATTAAGGGCATCGGCGAGTCGGCCGTCGCCACCCTGAAGATCGTCCAGCTCGCCGCCCAGCGCCTGGCACGCGCCGAGGTGCTCGACCGCCCTGTGCTGAACAACTGGGACCGCCTGATGGACTACCTGCATGCCTTGATGGCGCGCGACCGCGTCGAGCAATTCCGCGTGCTGTTCCTGGACACCCGCAACCGCCTGCTGGCCGACGAGGCCCAGGCGCGCGGCACCGTCAACCACACCCCGGTCTATCCGCGTGAAGTGGTCAAGCGCGCCCTGGAGCTCAAGGCCACCGCCCTGATCCTGGTGCACAACCACCCCAGCGGCGACCCCACCCCGTCGCGCGACGACCTGGAGATGACCCAGGAGATCAAGCGCGCTACCATGGCACTCTCGATCACGCTGCATGACCATGTCATCATCGGCAACGGCAAGTGGCTGAGCTTCCGCCAGGAGGGATTGCTGTGACCGATCTTCGTCATGTCCGCATCGCCGATATCACCCCCTTCGACTACGCCTTCGAAGACCCGATCCGCGCCCGCATGACCGATATCGGCCGCACCCTGGGCTCCCAGAAGATCGGCCTGACCATCCAAACGATCAGCCCTGGCAACTGGTCCTCGCGCCGCCATCGCCACATGTTCCAGGAGGAGATCCTGGTGGTGATGTCAGGCACCGGCACCCTGCACCACGGCGACACCCGCGTGCCCTGCGGCCCCGGCGACGCCTTCTGCTACCTGCCCGCCGACCCCGCCATCCACGCCTTCGAGAACACCGGCACCGAAGACCTCGTCATCTGGGCCTTCGGCGACCGCCACGCCCACGAAGTGTGCCTCTACCCCGACCAGGGCGTGGCCTTCGTCGAAGGGCTCGGCGCGGACGTCAAGCTCGACCAGGCCACCACCAGCCAGTGGACCGAGGATCGGCGCCAGCGCTGAGGTGATGCGCTGACCGCCAGGACGTAACGCCCGAGCCTGTCATGCGTCCTACCCGCAGCACCCTGCGGAGAACTCGCTCATGCACCGCCGTTTCCTCCTGCTCGCCGCCCTGGCCGGCCCCAGCCTGGCCCTGGTCGCCGCCGGCCCCGCCCCCAAGGCCGGTCCGGTCAACATCGAGGGCACGCTCGCCATCCAGGGCCATGACCCCGTTGCCTTTTTCACCGACGCCCGCGCCACCCGCGGCCGGGCGGACATCACCGCCCAGCACGAGGGGGCCACCTACCGCTTCGCCAGCGCCGCCAACCGCGACACCTTCATCGCCAACCCGGCCAAGTACCTGCCGCAATATGGCGGCTACTGCGCCTTCGGCCTGGCCCGCGGCTACAAGGCGGTGATCGACCCGAAGGCCTTCACCATCTCCAATGGCCGCCTCTATCTGAACTACAACGCCAGCATCCAGGACCAGTGGCGCCACCAGCAGGAGGCCGACATCCACCTGGCCGACGCCAACTGGCCCCGCGTCATCAACAGCCCGGACGTGGCGCGCTAAGCCGGATTGCGCCACTCTCCCGCCACCTGGGAGAGTCGAACCGTGGCCAAGCCGAACAACATCCTATTCATCATGTGCGACCAGCTGCGCTGGGACTACCTGTCCTGCACCGGCCACCCCAGCCTGCACACCCCGCATATCGACGCGCTCGCCGCCCGCGGGGTCAACTTCACCCGCGCCTATGTCCAATCCCCGGTCTGCGGGCCGTCACGGATGAGCTTCTACACCGGCCGCTACATGCGCAGCCACGGCAGCAACTGGAACCGTTTTCCGCTGCGCATCGGCGAACCCACCCTCGGCGATGCCCTGACCCCGCTCGGCGTGCGCAACGTGCTGGTCGGCAAGACCCACATGACCGCCGACTCCGAAGGCATGAAGCGACTCGGCATCGCGCCGGATTCGCGACTCGGCGTCATCGCCAGCGAATGCGGCTTCGAGCCCTACGAGCGCGACGACGGCCTGCACCCCGGCCCCTCGCGCCCCCGCCCGACCTACGACCAGTACCTGCGCGACCTCGGCTACAGCGCCGATAACCCCTGGGAAGACTGGGCCAATTCCGGCGGCGATCCCGACGCCCTGCTGAACGGCTGGCTGCTCACCCATGCCGACAAACCCGCGCGCATCCTGGAGGAGCACTCCGAGACCCCGTACATGACCCGACGGGCGATGGACTTCATCCGCGAGGCCACCGGCCCCTGGTGCCTGCATCTGTCTTACATCAAGCCGCACTGGCCCTACATCGTGCCGGCGCCGTACCATAACATGTACGGCCACAACGACCTGATCCCGGCCGTCCGCAACGAAGCCGAGCGCACCGATCCCCACCCGGTCTTCGCCGCCTTCCAGCAATTCCGCGTCAGCCAGAACTTCTCCCGCGACGAGGTCCGCGCCCGCGTCCTGCCGGCCTATATGGGCCTGATCAAGCAGATCGACGACCAGATCGGCGCCCTGATGGCCTTCCTCGAAGCCCGCGGCGAACTCAGCACCACCACCATCGTCTTCACCTCCGACCACGGCGACTATCTCGGCGACCATTGGCTCGGCGAAAAAGACCTGTTCCATGAATGCTCGGTCCGCGTCCCCTTGATCATCGCCGACCCCTCGCCCGCCGCTGACGCCACCCGCGGCACCTCCTGCGCCGCCCTGGTCGAGGCGATCGACCTCGCCCCCACCTTCGTCGAAAACTTCGGCGGCACCCCGGCCCCGAACGTGATGGAAGGGCGTTCCCTGATGCCCCTGCTGCGCGGCAAAGCCCCACCCTGGCGCCAATACGCCTTCAGCGAGTACGACTACGCCATGCAGGACGCCCGCGACACCCTCGGCCGCGGCGTCGATGAATGCCGCCTGTTCATGGTGTTCGATGGCCGCTGGAAATACATCCACGCCCAAGGCTTCCGCCCCATGCTCTACGACCTCGAAACCGATCCCAACGAATTCCACGACCGCGGCGCCGACCCCGCCTGCACCGCCGAACGCGCCCGCCTCAAGGACGCCCTGTTCGACTGGGCCCTGCGCGATCACAATCGCATCACCATGCCGAATGCCCGCATCGCCGCCTACAACCGGGCCACCCAACTCAAGGCCGGCATCCTGATCGGCTACTGGGACGAGGCCGAACTTGAACAAGCGCGCCGCGATGCGGGGTTGGGGTAAACGGGCATACATCCACCGGGATACGCGATTGATGCCAAATGCCCATCGAAGCCTAGACCGGGCTCTGCCCGGACCCGCCAGGGGCCAAGCCCCTGGACCTTAATTTTTGAAAAATGAATGGGTTTCCAAAGGCCCTCGGCCTTTGGTGGGTCAAGGGCAAAGCCTTTGCCTTGCTTCGCTCTTATGCGCCGCAACGACCGCGATTTGGCATGAACGCCATCCCACCGCCCCGGACCAGCGCGGCCCGATACCTAGCAAGCCCAGCAGGGCAACGTGTAACCTAACCCTCCCGCCCGACGAACCCTGGGACAGACCGACGAGGGCCTGTCGCCGATGACCATGACGCCGGATGAGATCGCTGCATGGCAGCCCGAGGCCCCGCCCGCCCCGGGTGTAAGCCCGCTCCAGCGCGCCGAGGCCCGCCTGCAAGCCGCCGGGCAATGGACCCCGAACCAGACGATGGGCCGGCGTTTTGCCATCGGCTGCGTGGCCCTGGAGATCACCCAACGCTGCAATCTCGATTGCACGCTCTGCTACCTCTCGGAACACTCCGAAGCCGTGCACGACCTGCCGCTCGCCGAGGTGTTCAGGCGCATCGACATGATCCGCGATACCTATGGCGCGCACACCGACGTCCAGGTCACCGGCGGCGACCCCACCTTGCGCGACCGCGGCGAGCTGGTGGCGATCGTCCGGCGCATCACCGAACGCGGCATGCGCCCGGCACTGTTCACCAACGGCATCAAGGCCACGCGCGGCCTGCTGACGGAACTCGCCGAAGCCGGGCTGGTCGACGTCGCCTTTCATGTCGACACCACCCAACAGCGCAAGGGCATGGCATCCGAACACGACCTGAATGCCGTGCGCGCCGAATACATCGCCCGCGCCCGCGGCCTCGGCCTGTCGGTCCTGTTCAACACCACCGTCCACCGCGCCAACCTGCACGAGATCCCCGCGTTGGTCCGGTTCTTCGCCGCCAACGCCGATGTCGTGCGCCTGGCCTCGTTCCAGCTCCAGGCCGAGACCGGCCGCGGCATCGCCGGCGCGCGGCACGATGCCCTGACCGTCGCGCGGGTCGCCGCTGCGATCGCCGAGGGCGCGGGCACGCCAATCCGCTTCGACGTTCCGGCGATTGGCCATGTCGATTGCAACCGCTATGCCATGACGCTGGTGGCCAATGACCGGGTGTTCGACCTGTACGACAATCCGCCGATCATCACCGAGGTGCTGGCCCGCTCCGCCGGCGTGCAGTTCGACCGGACCCGCCCGCGCCGCGCCATCGCCGCCCTGGCCGGCTGGCTCATGCGCAACCCGCTGCTCCTGGCACGCGCGCTGCCCTGGCTGACGCGCAAGGCCTGGACCATGCGCCGCGACCTGGTGACAGCGCGCGGCCGGGTCCACAAGCTCAGCTTCTTCATCCACAATTTCATGGACGCCAAGGCGCTGGCGGCGGACCGCATCGCCGCCTGCAGCTTCATGGTCGCCACCGGCGATGGCCCGGTCGCGATGTGCCTGCACAATGCCCGCCGCGACAGCTTCATCCTCAAGCCGGTCACGCTCGCCACCGATAGCGGCCCCCGCACCTGGCAGCCGTTGACCGGCGCACTGGACGGCGAGCCGGCGCGATCGCGGCGCATCCCCCCCAAAGGCCGCACGGTGATCCGCGGTGCCGCCCGGCGCGAGCCCGCATGATCCGCCTCGTGCTCCTGCTGCTGTTCGCCTTGGCCGGCTGTGCCACGACCTTGCCAGTGCCAAGCGCCGAACCCGGCGACCCCGCCGCGGCATGGGCTCGGGTGCTGCAACGGCACGTCGATGCCAACGGGCGCGTCGACTTCGCCGGCCTAGCTGCGGCGGACACCGACCTGCGCAGCTGGATCGCGTCCATCGCCCGCCGCGCGCCGAACAACGCACCGAATGCCTTCGCCACCAGCGCCGAGGTGTTGGCCTTCCACATCAATGCCTATAACGGCCTGGCGATGTATGCCGTGATCGCCGCCGGCATCCCCGAGCGGCTGTCCCTGGCCGATCGGGTGCGGTTCTTCAAGCTGACCCGTGTGGTGATCGGCGGCATGTCGATCTCGCTCTATGACTACGAGAACGACGTCATCCGCCCGCTCGGCGAGTCGCGGATCCACTTCGCGCTCAACTGCATGGCGGCAAGCTGCCCGCGCCTGCCCCGAACCCCCTTCACTGCCGCCGGGATCGAGGCCGAGTTGGAGTCAGCGGCGCGCGAATTCTTCAACGATCCGCGCCACGTCGCGATGGACGAAGCGTCCAACAGCGTGCGCGTGTCGGCCATCCTGGATTTCTTCCCCGAGGACTTCCTCGCCCAGGCCCCGTCGCTGCGCGCCTATGTCAACCGCTATCGCACCATCCCGGTGCCAGACAGCGCGAGCTTTGGCTTTCTGGACTATGATTGGACGATCAACCGTCAGGGACGCGCGCGATGACCCTTTGCCGCCGCTCGGTGCTCGTGGCGTGCGCCGCCGCCAGCAGCCTGATCGCCCGCAGCACCCAAGCAGCCCCGTCGGCGGAGCCATGGAAACTCTGGGAGAACCACGATGCCGCCGCCACGGCGGTGATCGATCACGCGCCCTGGGGACGCTTCCTCGCCGCCCATCACCGCGCGGGCGCCGATGGCGTCGCCCGCTTCGCCTATTCGGCGGCACAAGCCGATCGTCCAGCCCTGGACAGTGATATCGCCCGCCTGACCGCCCTGCCGATCAGCCGCTCCAATCGCGCCGAGCAGTTTGCCTACTGGGTCAACCTCTACAACATGATCACCATCCAAACCGTGCTGCGCCACTATCCCGTCGCCTCGATCCGCGACATCAAGATTTCGCCTGGCTGGTTCAGCACCGGCCCCTGGGGCGCCAAGCTGGTCGAGGTCGAAGGCACCAAGCTCAGCCTGGACGATATCGAACACCGCATCCTGCGCCCGATCTGGCGCGACCCGCGCATCCACTACCTGGTCAATTGCGCCTCGATCGGCTGTCCGGACCTGCCGGCGGTGCCGGTCACCGCAGCCGGCCGGGAGGCCATGATGGACGCGGCCGCCCGCCAGTTCGTCAACCATCCGCGCGGTGCCGCGATCGAAAGCGGCCGGCTCGTCGCCTCATCGATCTATGTCTGGTTCGCCGCCGATTTCGGCCCGGAGCCGGCCGATGTGGTGATCCACCTGCGCAAATTCGCGCGCCAGGACTTCTACACCGCCCTGTCCCATATCCGCAGGGTCAGCGAGGACCGCTACGACTGGGCGCTGAACGACGCCCCATAGAGCAACATCGGGCCTGATACTGCACTGGCCGACGCCTACATCCCGCCCTTGGTGTGGATCGGATCAATCCACAGCACCTGTTCGGGCTTCTCCACCGGCTGCACCCCTTCGATGTTCACCACCACCGCCTCGTTGTCGCTGCGCACCAGCACGCATTCCAGCGTCTCGTCGTCGGACGCATTGATCTCCTGGTGCGGCACATAGGGCGGCACGAAGATGAAATCGCCCGGCCCCGCCTCGGCCACGAACTCAAGCTTCTCGCCCCAGCGCATCCGCGCCCGGCCCTTCAGCACATAGATCACGCTCTCCAGCGCGCCATGATGATGCACCCCGGTCTTCGCCCCGGCATGGATATTGACCGTCCCGGCCCAGATCTTCTGCGCCCCCACCCGCGCCAGGTTGATCGCCGCCGCGCGGTTCATCCCCGGCGTCTGCGCCGTATTGGTGTCCAGGCTGCTGGCCGGGATCACCTTCACGCCGTGCAGCTTCCAATCCACGGTGCCAGGCGCCGGCGCAGCATGGTGGTCATCATGATCGTGGGAATGCGGCAGACCATCGTGCGGCATCGTGATTTTCCTAATTCACTCAAGAAATAGACAATACCACCAATCCACAAACCTGCAAGCGGACCCGCCCCCAGCGCCAGCCTCAATCCGCGTTCAGCAACGTCACCGGAACCGCCGTGCCGGTCACAACATCGCTGGCCACCGACCCCATCACCGCCCCGGCCACCCCACCGCCATAGCCGCGCGTGCCCATCACCACCGCCCCGCACGCCAACCGCGCGATGAAGCCCAGTATCATCTCGCCCGGCGACCCCACCGCCACATGCAAATGAGGCACAATGCCCACCAGCCGCAGCGCATCAACCGCGCCAGCCAACGCCTTCATCCCCTCGTCACGGTGGTACGCCTCCAATTCGCTTTTGGCGATCAACATCCCCGCCGAGCCGCGCAAAGGGACCTGCACATTCAACAGATGCAGCTCAACCGCCAGCCCGCGCCGCACCAGATCCGCCACATGCTGCACCGCCTGCAACGACGGCACAGCACCATCCACCGGGACCAGGATCTTGAGCCCCCCGCTCATTGCCTGTCCATCGGCGCCAGGTCGACGATATCGCGCGGCCGCTGCGTCCCGCGCCGCGCCAACAAGGCCCCAAGCCCCATCACCAGCGCCGCGCCCAGCAACCGCCCCAGAATGTCCAGGACCGGCCCATCGCCGCGCAGCCATGGCCGCACCCCGGCGTCGCCAACGACAAGGCCGCCCGCGACCCAGCCAATCAAGCCGCTCCCCGCCAAAACAAGAAACGGCACTTGCTGCTGCATCTTCAGCACCAGCGTGCTGCCAAGCGCGATCAACGGGGCGCTGATCGCAACACCCAGAAAAATCAACAAGATATCGCCGCGCGCCACCGCCACGATCGCCACAGCATTGCCCAGCGACATCACCGCGTCAGCAAACAGCGTCGCCGGCACCGCCCCCCATCGCGTGGCAATCGCCAGAAGCGGGAAATTGCCCCGCTCGGGGATCATCAACCATATCCCGATCCATGCCAGCAGGCCGCCGCCCAGCAACGCCAGGTAAGGCACCGGCAGCACCCGCATCGCGATCAGACAGAACAGGAGCCGCAGCGCTACCGCGCCGAAACTCCCCCCCAGAACCAGCGCCCGCCGCTGCTGTCGCGGCAGCGCCCGCGTGGCCAAGGCGATCACCACGGCGATATCGCCAGCCAACACCAGGTTGATGCCCGCGATCTGCAACAGCGCCAGCCAGAACTCCGCGGTCCGAAAGCCTTCCATGGCGCTTCCTCAGCGCGCGACCAAGCTTTCCGCCCCGCGCATCTCCGGAATACGCCCCGCATTGTTCAAGCATTCTTAACGCCGACAGCGAACGCCCCGCTGCCCCGGCCGCAGCGTCACTTCCCGCCCGGCGCCATCGCCGCCAACCACCCCATCTTCTCCGCCACATCCCAGCCGCCATCCCAGACCATCTTGATCGCCACGTACAGCACGATCAGCAGCCCCACCCAGGCGATCCAGCGATGCTTCTCCAGCAGCGAGGCAATCCAGCTCGCCGCCACCCCCATCAACACCACCGAAATCGCAATGCCGATCACCAGGATCCACGGATGCCCCTCCGCCGCGCCAGCCACCGCCAGCACATTGTCCAGGCTCATCGACACGTCGGCCACGACGATCTGGATCATCGCCTGGCGCAGCGTCTTGGGCTGCGCCGGCACCGCCGCCTCCGCCGCGCCATGCCCGCCACCGGACATCAGGTCGCGATACATCTTCCAGCAAACCCACAGCAGCAGCACGCCGCCGGCAAACAGCAACCCAATGATCGCCAGAAGCTGCAAGGTCACCGCGCCAAACGCGATGCGCAGCACCGTGGCGCCCGCGATGCCCCAGATGATCGCCGGACGCCGCTGATGCGCCGGCAGCCCGTTCACCGCCAGGCCGATCACCACCGCGTTGTCGCCGGCCAGGGTGATATCAATGATCAGTACCTGCAGCAGCGCGCTGAGCTGGTCCAGCAAAACGGGGTCCATAGTGCATCCTTGTGGCGTCGGTCGCGTGCCCTTAAACCGGGCTGACCGCCGCCGCAAGGAGTCCGCACCCATGGTGCCCCGCTATTCCCGCCCCGCCATGGCCGCGATCTGGGCCCCCGAGAACCGCTACCGCATCTGGTTCGAGATCGAGGCCCTGGCCGCCGAAGGCATGTCCCTCTACGGCGACATCCCCGCCGCCTCCGCCCGCGCCATCCGCGAAAAAGGCGGCGCCAAGCTCGCCGCCATCGGCCCCGCCGACGTCGAACGCATCGACGAAATCGAGCGCACCACGCGCCACGACGTCATCGCCTTCCTCACCTGGCTGGCCGAAGCCATTGGCGACGATAGCCGTTTCGTCCATCTCGGCCTGACCAGCTCGGACGTGCTCGACACCTGCCTGTCCGTCCAACTCACCCAGGCCGCCGACATCCTCCTCGCCGACCTCGACGCCGTCCTGGCCGCCCTCAAAACCCGCGCCTTCGAGTTCAAGCACACCCCCACCATCGGCCGCAGCCACGCCATCCACGCCGAGCCCACCAGCTTCGGCCTCAAGCTCGCCGGCCATTACGCCGAATTCACCCGCGGGAAGGCCCGCCTCCAGGCCGCTCGCGCCGAAATTGCCGTCGCCGCCCTCTCCGGCGCCGTCGGCACCTTCGCCCATATCGACCCCCGCGTCGAAGCCTACGTGGCCGAAAAGCTCGGTCTCGCCGTCGAGCCGGTCTCCACCCAGGTCATCCCGCGCGACCGCCACGCCATGTTTTTCTCGGTCCTCGCCGTCATCGCCTGCGCCATCGAGCGCCTGGCCACCGAAGTGCGCCACCTCCAGCGTTCCGAAGTCCGCGAGGCCGAAGAATTCTTCCACGCCGGCCAAAAAGGCAGCTCGGCGATGCCGCACAAGCGCAACCCGGTGCTCTCCGAAAACCTCACCGGCCTCGCCCGCATCGTCCGCGCCGCCGTCATCCCCGCCCTGGAAAACGTCACCCTCTGGCACGAGCGTGACATCTCCCACTCCTCCGTCGAACGCGCCATCGCCCCGGACACCACCGTCACCCTGGATTTCGCCCTCGCCCGCCTCGCCGGCATGATGGAAAAGCTGACCGTCTACCCCGAGCGCATGCGGGAAAACCTCGACAGCCTCGGCGGCGTCGTCCACTCCGGCGAAGTCCTCCTCGCCCTGGCCCGCGCCGGCATCCTGCGCGAGGACGCCTATGCCATCGTCCAGCGCAACGCCATGGCCACCTGGACCCGCCTCGGCAGTTCTGACGGCTGTTCCTTCCGCGAAAACCTGCTCTCCGACCCCGAAGTCGCCGACCGCGTCACCGCAGCCCAGATCGACGCCGCGATGGATTCACGCCTCCACCTCGCCCATCTCGACACCATCTACACCCGCGTCTTCGGCGAAGCCGGTCCTTAACGAATAAAAGTTTTTTGGTTCTTTTTTTCAAAAAAGAACTTCTTTTTGAAAAAAGAAGCAAAAACTTTCATCCATTTGCGCCCGTCCTAACTGCCCGGCGCGGGGCAGGTGGCGAAGCCCGGGGTCGCCTGCTATACGCTGCCTGTGCCGCCGTCAGCGAGCGCAGCATTGGGGTATGCCCCCCTGGAGACGACCTGCCATGGCCCGCCGCCGCCAGCTCTACGAGGGCAAAGCCAAGATCCTGTTCGAGGGACCGGAGCCCGGCACCCTGGTGCAATACTTCAAGGACGACGCCACCGCCTTCAACTCGAAGAAAAAGGGCATCATCACCGGCAAGGGCGTCCTGAACAACCGCATCAGCGAATACCTGATGATGCGCCTCGGCGATATCGGCATCCCCACTCACTTCGTGCGCCGTCTCAACATGCGCGAACAACTCATTCGCGAAGTTGAAATCATCCCGGTCGAGATCGTCGTCCGCAACGTCGCCGCCGGCGGCCTCTCCACCCGCCTCGGCATCCCCGAGGGCACCCGCCTGCCGCGCTCGATCATCGAGTACTACTACAAGAACGACACCCTGGGCGACCCGATGGTCTCCGAGGAACACGTCACCTGCTTCGGCTGGGCCAACACCCAGGACATGGACGACATCGTCGCCCTCACCTTGCGCATCAACGACTTCCTCACCGGCCTGTTCCTCGGCGTCGGCATCACCCTGGTCGATTTCAAGATCGAGTTCGGCCGCCTGTGGGAAAACGAGGAAATGCGCATCGTCCTGGCCGATGAGATCAGCCCGGATAATTGCCGCCTCTGGGACAGCAAGACCTCCGAAAAAATGGACAAGGACCGCTTCCGCCGCGACCTCGGCAAGGTCGAGGAAGCCTACCAGGAAGTCGCCCGCCGCCTCGGCATCCTGCCCGAAGCCGGCGTCCGCGACCTCAAGGGCCCCGAGCTGATGCAATGAGCGACGGCAACAGCCAGGGCTCAGTGCGCGCCATCGGGGCGGTATTCATCGCCTTCGCCGTGGCCTTCAACATCCCATACACTTGGCTCGGGATGAATTTCGGCTACCCGGGCATCCTGCGCCAGCCCGCCGGCGTGGTGCTGACGCGTTTCGCCGAGGGCGGAACGCCGGTGATCCTGGCCTGGGCCAGCTTCGCGCTGGCCGCCCTGCTGTTCGCGCCGGTCGCGGTGGCAATGGCCCGGGTGACGCGGCGGCACGGCCATCCCACAGCCGCGGTGGCGGCGATCGGGATTGCCGCCGGGGTGGTCCAGGCGATCGGGCTATCGCGCTGGGTTTACGCCGTCCCCGGCCTGGCCTCGGGCTGGGTAGCGGGCGATGCCGGCACGCGCGTGATGATCGAAACGGTGTTCACCACCCTGCACCAATCGGCCGGCGTTGGCATCGGCGAGGCGATCGGGCAGACATTGACCGGCATGTGGCTGATCGGTGTATCACTGGCACAGCGCGAGCACCCGCGCTTCGGCAAGCTCCCGGCAGCGCTCGGCGGCCTGGGCGGCATCGTGCTGCTGTTCGGCCTGGCCGAAGGGCTCGCCACGGTGATCCCGTTCAACCCCGGCGTGTTGAGGCTGGCCGCGCTGGTGGGATACATCATGTTGACGCTGTGGCTGATCTGGACCGGGGTGCTATGCATCCTGCGGCCCAGACCGACGACAGCATAACGCACAGCAATCGCGACGTTCGCGCCGCATTGAGGCATGAGGGAATTGGCGTAGTGAAGGCCATAGTGACGGTGATGCTAAAGACAGGCGTGCTCGACCCACAAGGCAAAGCCATCGGACAAGCCCTTGCCGGACTTAGCTTTTCCGGCGTGGGCGAAGTCCGCGCCGGCAAGGTTCTCGAAATTGACCTGGCCGAAACCGACCCGGTCCGCGCCAAAGCCGCCGCCGAGGACATGGCCCGCAAGCTCCTCGCCAACACGGTGATCGAAAGCTTCAAGGTGGAACTCGCCTGACATGAAAGTGCTGTGATGAAAGCGGGCATCGTCGTCTTCCCCGGCATCAACCGCGAGCGCGACATGGCGATCGCCCTTGAACGCAGCGCCGGCCACAAGCCGCGCATGATCTGGCACCGCGAAACCGACCTCGCGGGCCTCGACCTCATCGTCATCCCCGGCGGCTTCTCCTACGGCGACTACCTGCGCTGCGGCGCCATGGCCGCCCAATCCCCGATCATGGCCGCAATCCGCGCCCACGCCGCCCGCGGCGGCCACATCCTCGGCGTCTGCAACGGCTTCCAGATCATGATCGAGGCCGGCCTCCTCCCCGGCGCCCTGCTGCGCAACCAGGGCCTGCGCTTCCTCGCCATGGACTGCCATCTGCGCGTCGAACGCGCAGACACCGACTTCACCCGTCACTACCAAAAGGGCGAAGTCTTCCGCGCCCCCATGGCCCACGGCGACGGCAACTACTTCGCCGCCCCGGACACCATCGCCCGCCTCGAAGGCGAAAACCGCGTCATCTTCCGCTACGTCACCCAAGCCGGCGACGTCACCCCGGACGCCAACCGCAACGGCAGCATCAACAACATCGCCGGCATCGCCAGCGAGAACCTGCGCGTCGTCGGCCTGATGCCCCACCCCGAAGACCTCGTCGACCCCCTCATGGGCGGCGAAGACGGCAAACCCTTGTTCGACTCCATCACCGCCGCGCTGGCGGCCTAGGAAGCCCACCCGATGGCCCGAGACGTCAACCAGGCCCTCGCGCGCGAGTTCGGCCTCTCCGCCGACGAATACCAGCGCGTGCTCGAGATCATGGGCCGCACCCCCAGCCTCACCGAGCTCGGCGTGTTCAGCGTCATGTGGTCCGAGCACTGCTCGTACAAATCCTCCCGCGTCTGGCTGAAAACCCTGCCCACCAAGGCACCCTGGGTCATCCACGGCCCCGGCGAGAACGCCGGCGTCGTCGACATCGGCGAGGGCCTGGCCGCCATCTTCAAGATGGAATCCCACAACCACCCCAGCTTCATCGAGCCTTACCAGGGCGCCGCCACCGGCGTCGGCGGCATCCTCCGCGACGTCTTCACCATGGGCGCCCGCCCCATCGCCAACCTCAACGCCCTCCGTTTCGGCGACCCGAAACTCCCGAGAACCAAGCGCATCGTCGACGGCGTCGTCCGCGGCATCGGCGGCTACGGCAACTGCGTCGGCGTCCCCACCGTCGGCGGCGAGATCAACTTCCATCCGGCCTACAACGGCAACCCCCTCGTCAACGCCATGACCGTCGGCATTGCCGATAAAACAAAAATCTTCCTCTCCGCCGCCGCCGGCATCGGCAACCCTGTCGTCTACGTCGGCTCCAAAACCGGCCGCGACGGCATCCATGGCGCCACCATGGCCAGTGCCGAGTTCGGCGCCGACTCCGAGGAAAAGCGCCCCACCGTCCAGGTCGGCGACCCCTTCGTCGAAAAACTCCTGATCGAAGCCTGCCTCGAACTGATGGCCACCGACGCCATCATCGCAATTCAGGACATGGGTGCCGCCGGCCTCACCTCCTCCTCGGTCGAAATGGCCGGCAAGGGGGACGTGGGCATCGAGCTCAACCTCGATCACGTCCCCCAGCGCGAAACCGCCATGACCGCCTACGAGATGATGCTCTCCGAATCCCAGGAGCGCATGCTCATGGTCCTGCGCCCCGACCGGCAAGACGTCGCCCGCGCCATCTTCGAAAAATGGGAGCTGGACTTCGCCGTCATCGGCCACCTCACCGACACCGGCCGCATCGTCATCAAGCACAACGGCCAGATCGAAGCCGACATCCCCCTCGCGCCCCTGGCCGACCAAGCCCCGCTCTACCACCGCCCCACAGAAGAAACCCCGCCCCAACCCCCGCTCGGCCAGGTCCCCGACCCCGTCGGCCTGGCCAGCGCCCTCAAAACCCTGATGGCCTGCCCCGACCTCTGCTCGCGCCGCTGGGTCTGGGAGCAGTACGACTACACCATCGGCGGCCAGACCGTGAAACGCCCCGGTGCCGCCGACGCCGCCATCGTCAAGCTCGAAGGCCGAAGCCGCGCCCTGGCCCTGACCACCGACTGCACCCCGCGCTACGTCTTCGCCGACCCCGAAACCGGCGGCACCCAGGCCGTAGCCGAAGCCTGGCGCAACATCACCGCCACCGGCGCCCTCCCCTTGGCGATCACCGACAACATGAACTTCGCCAACCCCGAAAAACCCAGAATCATGGGCCAGTTCGCCGCCAGCATCCGCGGCATCGCCGCCGCCTGCATCGCGCTGGATTTCCCCGTCGTCTCCGGCAACGTCTCCCTCTACAACGAAACCGAAGGCCGCCCGATCCTCCCCACCCCCGCCATCGGCGGCCTCGGCGTCCTCGAAGACGCAGCCCAAGCCGTCGGCTACGCCCTCCCCCCCGCCCACGACCTCGTCCTCATCGGCACCACAAAAGGCTGGCTCGGCCAATCCCTCTGGCTGCGCGAAATCGCCGGCCGCGAGGAAGGCCCCCCGCCCCCCGTCGACCTCGCCGCCGAACGCGCCAACGGCGATTTCGTCCGCGCCGAAATCCTCTCCGGCACCGTCGCCGCCTGCCACGACGCCTCTGACGGCGGTCTCCTCGTCGCAGTGGCGGAAATGGCCCTAGCCGGCGACACCGGCGCCACCCTCGACCCCGGCGGAGACGCCGCCCACTGGTTCGGCGAAGATCAGGCCCGCTACCTCATCGCCACCACCAACGCCGAAGCCATCCTCGCCCGCGCCGCCGCCGCAAACATCCCGGCCCAGCGCATCGGCACCTCCGGCGGCACCACGTTGACTTTGCCCGACGGCGATACCATTTCCATCGCCGAACTGCGCCGCCTGCACGAAGCCTTCCTGCCCACCTGGATGGACGGCCCCCCGACCTAGGAACCCACCACATGGCCATGCCAGCCAACGAGATCGAAGCCCTCATCAAGGCCGCCCTGCCCGACGCCCAGGTCAAGATCGACGACCTCGCCGGCGACGGCGACCACTATGCAGCCATCGTCGTCAGTGAGATGTTCCGCGGCAAGTCCCGCGTGCAACAGCACCAACTCGTCTACGCCGCCCTGCGCGGCCGCATGGGGGGCGAACTGCACGCCCTCGCCCTCCAAACCTCCGCACCCGTTTAAGGAGCCCCAGCCATGGCCAGCCCAACCATCGACCGCATCCAGTCCGAAATCACCGAAAACCCGGTGATGCTCTACATGAAGGGAACCGCCATGTTCCCGCAATGCGGCTTCTCCGCCCGCGTGGTCCAAATCCTGACCCACATGGGCGTGCCCTTCAAAACCGCCAACGTCCTGGAAGACGCCGAACTCCGGGATGGGATCAAGCAGTTCAGCAACTGGCCCACCATCCCCCAGCTCTACGTCGCCGGTGAATTCGTCGGCGGCTGCGACATCATCACCGAGATGTACCAGTCCGGCGAGCTGAAAACCGCCCTGGAAGAAAAGGGCGTCGCGGTCGCCAACGGCTAAAGGCAAGCGCGTTCTTTTTTGAAAAAAAGAACCAAAAAACTTCGCTCTTGTTGCGACACGCGTTGGGCTGGTTTTCTCCTTTCATAGTCAGAGGAGCGGCCTGATGGATGCGGGATCATTCAAGGCTTGGCTATCAGCGCTTGCGGGTCTGAGTGATGCGCAGATCGAGGAGGCCGGTGTCGCGTTGATGGCGGCGCGGGAGGCGCGGTCTGGTGTTGAGGTGTCTTGCGGTCCGTTGGCTTTGGCTGCGGACGGGGAGTTGTTGGCTCGGATCGGCCAGGCTCGGCAGGCCAGGCAGGGCTGCCCGCATTGCGGCGGCGACGAGATCGGCCGCTGGGGCAGGTGCCGCGGCAAGCCGCGCTACCGCTGCGCGAGTTGTTCGCGGACCTTCACGCCGCTGACCGGCACGCCGCTGGCCGGGCTGCATTATCCCGATCGCTGGGGTTTGCAGGCCGACGCGCTGATGGCCGGCGAGACGATCGCCCAGGCGGCTCGGCGCTGCGGGGTGCATTATACGACGGCGTTTCGCTGGCGGCACCGGTTCCTGGCGGCGCTGAACCAGGACAAGCCGGCGCGTCTGAACGCGATCGTCGAAGCGGACGAGACGTTCATTCTCGAGTCCTTCAAGGGCAAGCGGGGCGGCCTGAAGCGGGCTGCGCGCAAGCGCGGCGGCAGGGCGGCCAAGCGCGGCCTGTCGGCAGAGCAGATACCGGTGATGGTCGCACGCGACCGCAGCGGGGCGACCGTCGATGCTGTGCTGCCCGCGCTGGACGCCCGCAGCATCGGCCGCGCACTCGGCGATGTGCTTGCCGCACCGGCACAACTGTGTTGCGACGGCGGTTCGGCCATCAAGGCTTTCGCGCGCCGTGCCGGCTTGACCATGCATGTCTTGCCGGCGCCAGGAGCACCACGGCCAGAGGCCCCCGAACTGCACATCAACAACGTCAACGCCTACCACGGCAGGCTCAAGGAGTGGATGCGCCGCTTCCATGGCGTCGCCACCGCAAACCTCCCCAACTACCTCAGCTGGAGAAGAACCATCGAAGCATTCGGCGATACTAGAACCCAAGGAAAATGGATCATGGCCGCAGCGGGCATCGTACCATATCAACACGGAACGCTATAAGAGCGAAAAACTTTTACCCGTTTAGGCCCGGCCTAAACGGGTAAAAGCCTATTCCCCCCGCAAAGCCCGCCGATACGCCACAACTGCCGCCGCAAACCCCATCTTCAGCGCGTCGGCCGTAATCTCATGCCCAATCGAAGCCTCCGCCACATTCGGCACCGCCGCCGCCAAAGCCGGGATATTCTCCAGGTTGAGGTCGTGCCCCATATTCACCACCATACCGAGTTCACCCGCCTTCGCCGCCGCCGCCGCACAAGCCGCCAACAGCGGCGAATGCGCCCCCCCGCGCGACTGCGCGGCATACTCCCCAGTATAAATCTCGATCCCATCCCCTCCCACCGCCCGAACCCGCGGCACCACGGCAGCATCGGGATCCACAAACAGCACCACCCGCGCGCCCAGCGCCTTCAGCCGCGCGATATACGCGCTGACCATCGCGCACTCCGCCGCATCGGTAAGCCGCCACCCCTCGTCGGACGTAAAAGCCCCCGGCGCATCCGGCACCAAAGTCACCTGCTCTGGCCGCGTCTCCTCCACGATCCCCATCAGCCGATCGTCCGGATACCCCTCCACATTCAGCTCAAACCCCGGCCGCCAAGGCCGCATCAGCCCCGACAACCCAACAACATCCGTCCGCCGAATATGCCGCTCATCCGGCCGCGGATGCACCGTCACCCCATCCGCCCCCGCCCCATGCACAATCCGCGCAAACTCCAGCACATCCGGCACCCCGGTCAGCCGCGAATTCCGCAGCAACGCCACCTTGTTCAGATTGACGCTCAGCCGTGTCGATCGCACCAGCGATATCCCTTCAATTATTCCCAACCACCGTCCCCAGCGCGTCACCGATCTCCCGATGCAGCACCAGGTCGGCAATCGGATCCATCTCCGTAGCCTCGCGATTGAGGATCACCAACCCCGCCCCGCGCCGCTTCGCCAACTCCGGAAACCCCGCCGCCGGATACACCACCAGCGACGACCCCACCACCAGGCACAAATCGCACCCCAGTATCGCCTCCTCCGCCCGGATCATCGCCGCCGGCGGCATCGACTGCCCAAACGCCACCGTCGCCGTCTTCACAAACCCCCCGCAATCCCCACACCGCGGCGCCTTCAACGAAGCCTCAAACCCCGCCCGCAACTCCTCGATCTCATACCGCCGCGCGCAATCCAGGCACGTCGCATACGTCGAATTGCCATGCAGCTCGATCACCCGATGATCCGCAATCCCCGAAGCCTGGTGCAGCCCATCGATATTCTGCGTCACCACATGGCTCACCTTCCCCGCCCCCACCAGCGCCGCCACCGCCCGATGCCCCCGGTTCGGCACCGCCGCCCGCATCAAAGGCTCACTCTCGAACTTCCGCCGCCAAGCCTCCACCCGCGCCGTCTCGGACGCCACAAACTCCTGAAAATAAATCGGCTTCATCCGCGACCAAACCCCGCCCGGCGAGCGAAAATCCGGAATCCCCGACTCCGTAGAAATCCCCGCCCCGCTAAAAACCACCACCGTCCCCGCCGCATCCAACATCCGCCGCAGCTCAGCCAGATCACCATCCATCCCAAAACTCCCCGAACCCTAACCAATTCCCACAGCCACCCGCCGCGGCACCACCTGCCACTCAAACCACGCATCGCCCAAATCCAACCGCGCCGTCACAAGCAGCTCCGAAAACCGGTCATGCGCCGCCAACGCCCCCTCCAGCAACCCATTCCAGCAATCAAACGCCGCCGGGTGCAAATCCCCCACCCCCCGCATCAACACCCAACTCCGCTGTCGAACCACCCCCGGCGCTACCACCTCCGCCACATCCCCCTGCGCCCGCGCCAACGCCACCATGAACGCCGCGAAATCCCCGCCGCCCCCAAACGCCGCCGCCGTAGCGCGATAGAACTGCATCCCGATCAACCGCCCCGTCAGCCCCAACAACTGCGAAGCCTCCGCCGCCCCCCAAAGCTGGATCGCCGCCGGAATCGCCGTCCGCACATAGGCCAGCGCATAGTTCCGCTTCGCCTTCTTCACCCGCGCCTCCGGCCACGACTCGCTGGCCAACCCCGGCGCCAGGCCTGGATCAAACCGCGGCGCGCTCTCATGCCGCGCAAACCGCACCCGCTCCTCAACCACCAAATCCCGGTCATGCTCGAAATAATACCCCTCCAGCCCCGGATCCCCCTCCACCGTCTGCCCAGTACAAACAAACCCCAACCGAGGATTGCCCAGCGAAACCCCGTTATGCCCATGCCAGGCCCGCAGCATCGCCGCCGAAACCACCCCCGGCACCGCACAAATCGCCGTCCCCTGCCACATCCAGCGCGGCGGCGGATACCGCACCCAGCTCTTGCGGTCGCTCTCCCCCATCCACTCCACCGCCACCCCACCAATGGCATTGGACAAATAGTGATACTGCGCCGCCGCCACAGCATCCGGCTTCCCGTCCAGCCCCAGCTTGCGCAACCCCGGCAAAAACAACTCCAGATGCTGCCGCCGGTACACCGCAAAAACGAACGCCGCCGCATCCGCCGCCCCGCGCCGCGTCACCGCCGACAGCACCATCCCAGTGAAAAACGCGTGGTACCACTCCGCCACCGCATCCCACGCACCAGACTCATCCCGCACCAAGGTTGCCCTCCCCAAACACCGCCCTAAGCTACCCCCAATCGCCGGGAGCAAACACCATGAGCCACGCCTTCCCCTATCGCGGCCTGCGCGTCCTCGACCTCGGCCAAGGCGTCGCCTCCCCATACTGCGCCATGCTCCTCGCCCAATACGGCGCCGACGTCATCAAGGTCGAACCCCCCGAAGGCGACTGGTCCCGCGGCCTCGGCGCCAAACTCGCCAACAACACCCAAACCCCCATGTCCCTTACCTTCAACCGCGGCAAGCGCGCCCTCCAACTCGACCTCAAGCACCCCGAGGCAAAAGCCATCCTCCGCGCCCTCGCCCTCAAGGCCGACATCCTCGTCGAAGGCTTCCGCCCAGGCGTCGCCGCCCGCCTCGGCGTCGGCTACGACTCCCTCGCCGCCGAAAACCCCAAACTCATCTACCTCTCCGTCTCCGGCTTCGGCCAAACCGGCCCCAATTCCCAGCGCCCGGTCACCGACACCGCCGCCCAAGCCTTCTCCGGCTTCATGGACACCAACCGCGGCCCGGACCGCATCCCCCACCGCTCCGGGGCCCTCACCGCCGACGTCCCCACCGGCCTCTACGCCTACGCCGCCATCGCCACCGCCCTCTTCGCCCGCCTGCAAACCGGAACCGGGCGGCACATCGACGTCTCCCTCATGGCCGGCAGCGCCGCCCTCATGGCCCACCACCTGCCGGACTTCCAGGTCCACGGCCGCACCCCGCCCCAGCTCAACGTCCCCGCCGGCTCCTTCGAGGCCGCCGACGGCTGGCTCGCCATCGCCCTGGTCCGCGAAGACGACTGGCGCCGCATGTGCACCGCCCTCGAACGCCCGGACCTCCTCGAAGACCCCCGCTTCGCCAGCTTCGCCACCCGCGTCGCCAACGAACCCGCCCTCCAAGCCACCCTGCGCCCTCACCTCAAAACCCGCCCCCGCGCCGCCTGGCTCGAAGCCCTGCGCGTGAACGACGTCATCAGCGACACCGTCAACACCCTGGGCGACTGGGCCGCCAACCCCCACGTCCAAGCCATCGGCGCCGCCATCCCAACCGGCGTCGCCAACCTCCAAATCGCCCGAACCCCCGGCGCCCCCCACGAAAGCGACGCCGCCCTCACCCCCGCCCCGGCAAAGGGCCAGCACTCGCGCGACATCCTCGCTGAATGCGGCTTCTCACCGGTCGAGATCGATAAACTCATCGCCGACGGCGTGGCGTCATAAGAGAAGGATTCTTCTTTTTGTGAACAAAAAGAAGCAAAAAAACTTTATCCATTTGCCAGACTCCCCGCTCATCCTGAGCGAAGCGAAGCACCCGCGCGTCTTATTGTGGCCACCGACGCAACTACCCTTGCCTGCACCCCAAAACGGATAAAGTTTTTTTGCTTCTTTTTGTGCACAAAAAGAAGATTCTTCCTCCCTGCCAAGCCGCTAGCATCCCCCCCCCAATCTGCTAAACTCCACTATATTACCGATACCGCCACGGAGATCTTTTTCATGAACGGCCCGGTGCGTGCTTTGCTGGCAATAGCGGGCCTGTTCTGCGCCGCCGCAGCGCCGGCGCCAGCCGTTGTCCTGCTCCCGAGCTTCGCCGGCACCTGCGGCGGCAAGCTGATCTGCAACGGCGACGCCACCGAAATCGGCGCGGCGTTGCGCCTCGTCCCCGCCCTCCAGGACCAATCCGGCGCCGCCTATCTCGCCAAGGCCGTCCACCTGGATGCCGGCCTCGGCTTCGTCACCGCCTTCACCTTCCGCCTTTCCGGCAACGGCGATGCCATGCGCGCCGACGGCCTGGCCTTCCTCCTGGCCCGCAACCCCACCAGCCTCGGCGACCCCAGCCGCTACGGCGGCAGCATGGGCTTCGAGGGCGTCGGCCAAAGCTTCGCCGTCGAATTCGACGTCTTCGACAACGGCAACGAGGCCGGCGGCAGCAACCACATCGCCCTGGACCGCGACGGCGTCCTGTCCGACACCGCGGCTGCCAGCCCGTTCGGCCAATCCACCTGCAACGGCCCCGCCCCCGGCGCGAACTGCATGTCCAACGGCGACACCTGGACCGCCCTCATCGGCTATAACGGCCATGACCATGAAATGTCCGTCGCGGTGATCAACGGCAACGGCGTCGCCGACCTGGTCATCGACACCGCCCCCGTCGACCTCGACTCCCTGTTCGCCGGCAACGGCGCCTATATCGGCTTCGGCGCCGGCACCGGCGACGGCCGCATGAACCACGACCTCACCTCCTGGGCGTTCCTGACCGGAAACCCAAACATCCGCGCCCTCAGCCCATCGAAATGGATGCTCTCGGCCGAGTCCTCGCAAACCCAAGCCGCCATCGAAGAGGTGCCCGAACCCGCCTCGGCAACCCTCCTCGCCCTCGGCCTCGCCGCACGCCGGCATCGCTCGCGCGAGACAAAGCGCTAGAAAAATGGCAGACGCGCCAACAAGTGCCTCAATATTTTCTAAATCCGTCTTAATAATTATATCTATTATTGTTGGAATAGTAGTTTTTTATTCAATTTCTTTACAAACTACTTACCACGAAGGCCAATTTTATGCTTCAATATTTTTAAATAATGTCGTTACTAGTGGATATAATCTGACAGTTACATCCGATTCAGGATTCACTTGGATGACTGCGCATGCGAGTCTCTCGGATGCGCAAGATCACCACGATCGACCTCACCGAAGCTGACCGTCAGGTCCTGACCGCCATCGTGGCGGATCGCAACAGTCCGC
>CAMBRC010000016.1 GCA_945869965.1 Asaia bogorensis | reverse complement strand
GGGGCAATTCGCCCTCGGCCAGCCCGTCCAGGGCCATGCCCCTCACGAGCATACTGAGGCTCATGTCGCTCAACTGGGCGGCCTTGACGGGGCTGGGGAACACCAGCGCCGAGGGCGTGGGCTGGCCCAGCCTCACGGTTTCCAGAACGGCCCGGGCGGCGGCAGACAACGGCACGCGATGCAACCTCCCGGACTTCATGCGGCGCCCTGGAATCGTCCACACGGCGCCGGCCGTATCCACCTCGCGCCAGGTCGCGCCGCGCACCTCGCCCGTCCTGGCAGCCGTCAAAATGGCGAAGCGCAGTGCCAGCGCGGCCATGCCCCGGCGCGTTTCCAGCGCGGCTAGGAATGCCGGCATTTCGGACCATGGGAGCGCGGGCTGGTGCTCCACCGCCCGCACCTTGCGCGGTGCCGGAAGCAGTTCGGCGAGGTTGCCGCGCCACCTAGCCGGGTTGTCGCCTGTCCGCAGTTTCCGGGCGCGGGCGTAGTCGAGAATGGCTTCTATCCGGCCGCGCACCCGCGAAGCCGTTTCCGGTGTTTTGACCCAGATCAATTGCAACAGGCGCAACACATGCTCGGTTGTCACGCTCGCCACCGGCATCTTGCCCAAAAACGGAAAGACATGGGCGGCAAGGGTGGCCTCCCATTGGGCAGAATGCTTGTGATTGCGCCAGCCGGGCGCCTTTGCGGCGATGCAGGCAGCGGCCACGCCAGCGAAGGTGCGATCCTCGGCGGCGTCGGCGATCCGTGTCATCTTGGCCTCCGCACGCTCGGCCTGCGGGTCGATACCCGCGCGCAGCTTCGCCCGCGCCTCGGCCGCCCTACCCCTCGCATCGGCCAGCCCCATCTCGGGGAAGCCGCCAAGCCCCATGTCCTTGCGTTTGCCGTTGAAGGTGAAACGCCACGTCCAGGCGCCCCGATCCTGCGCCCGCGACTGTTCACCGGACTTCGGCTTGGGTGGCACCGGCAGCAACAGGGCCAACCCCTCGCCATCCTGAATCCGAACCGCCTTGCCGGGCGGGTTTTTCGCCACCGCCGCCACCTTCGATTTGAGCGCAACCGCCGTCAGTCTGGGCATGTGCCTGTCCGTTGAGCTATTCCATTACCACTTTCATTACCACACTCGGCGTGGGATAGCGAGGGACGACACGCAATGGCGTGGGACATACAATCGGGAAAATACAGTGATTCTCAAGGGATACGGGAACCACTCGGAACGGCCCAAAACGCTACTTCTACGGACAACCCGTCCGCCGTTGCGCGACCCGCCGCCGTGCCACCCGCGGTTGCCCCACCAGCAGCGCCGATGCCCGTCCGGGCGGCCGTGCCGCCGCCGATGGCCGTCCCGGTGCCTACCCCTGCGCAGTTCGCTCCTGCGCAGTTCGCCCCCGCTCAATTCGCCCTGCCTACGGTGGCTGACGCGCCGGCTGAACCGGTGGCGGATCGCAGCGAGCCGGAACTCTATGGCCCGCCGCTGCCGCCAGCCAGCCCGGTTCGCGCCGCTGTGCGACCGCCGCCGGCAGTGCACACTCCGGCCGCGATGCCGGCCGAATCCCCCGCCATCGCGGATGCGCCGATCGGGGCGGCGCCCGTGGTCGCCGGGGTCACGGCCGCGCCGGTCATGATGAGCGCCCCCATCGTTGTCGCCGCACCGGTGTCCGGCCCGCGCGCCGGCTGGCTGCTGGCGTCGTTCGGCTGGGTTTTGCGTACCGCCGTGATCGTCGCGCTGATCGGTGCGGTGGTGGCGCTGGCGGGCTGGCCGGTCTGGCGCGAAAGCCAGCGTTTCGACGTCGAGATCATGCCGATCGCGATGCCGCCCGACCTGGCCGCCCGCGGGCTTGGCCCGGAGGTTGCCGCCGGGCGATTGCTGGACGCGCTGGAGGCTGTTGTCGCGAAGACGGTCGAGAACACCAGAAACCGTCCGAGCAAGGACGATCTCGGTCCCATTCCAACGATCTCGGCGGCGACCAGCGGCACCACGCTGCGCAGCCTGGCCAGCCTGTTGCGCGACCTGCGCGGCCTGCCAACGCGGCGCATTGCCGGCGAAGTCACCGTGTTGGCGGACGGGCGGATCGCCGTGCGCCTGCGCGCGCCCGGTGCCGGCCAGATCGCGGCGGCCGAGGGCGCGGACGTCGAGCAGAGCTTCGCGGCGGTGGCGCCCGACATCTGGCGACGGCTGAACCCGCTGGTTTATGCTTGGCATGTCGCCGATAGCGGCGGCTCCGAAGAGCTGATCCGGCCCAAGCTGGTGGCGCTGGCGCAGGAGACGCGCCTGCCACCGGCGGTCGAATTTCGGGTTTCCGTGCTCTACACGCGCTCGCTGGTGCGCAGCGGCCGGGCCGAGGAGGCGCTGGCCACCATCGAGGGGCTGGAGCGGCGCGGTGCCGCCTATCCGCTGCTGTGGAACGTCAAGGCGCAGGCGCTGGCCGACCTGGGCCGCACCGAGGCGGCGCTGGACGCCCAAAAACAGGCCGTGGTCACCGAGGGCACCTCGGTCTGGTCGCATATCAGCTCGGCGCACCTGCTGATGAAACTGGGCAAGTCGCGCGAGGCGCTGACCGACCTGCAATCGGCACGCCGGCTGGCGCCGAACAATTTCGATGCGGTGCTGCTGGAAGGCATGGTGCTGCTGAGCATCAACCGGCCGCCGGAGGCACTGGCGCTGATCATCCGGGTGATCGATGCGCGGCCGAACCTGCCGGGGGCACAGGAGGCGCTGGGCAATGCGCTGCTGGCCAATGGCCGGCCGGATGAGGCGATCGCCGCCTTTGACATTGAGATCGCGCGAAACCCTGCTGGGGCCTCGGTGCGGCTGTCGCGGGCGAATGCGCTGCGGGCGCTGCGCCGGCCGGAAGAGGCGCTGGTTGCGATCGACGCGATCCTGCAGATATCGCCGCGCGACGGCACCGCTACCGGCATGCGCGGCTGGACCCTGCTGGAGCTTGGCCGGGCGGAGCAGGCGCTGTCGCTGTTTGAACTGCTGCTGCGGGCCAAGGCCGACGACGCGGCGGCAATGCACGGTCGTGGCATGTCGCTGGCAGCGCTCGGCCGGCGGCCCGAGGCCATCGGCGCGCTGGCGCGGGTGTTGGAACTACAGCCGTCCAACCGTCGCGTCGCCGCCGACCTGGCGCGGGTGCGCGGCGTGCCACCCCCAGGTGCCCGCCCCCCTGGCGCAACAACGCCCGGCGCGGCCACGCCCGCCGCGCCCTCCGCAGCACCCTCCGCCGCACCGGCCGTCACGCCGCCAAGCCCCCCGGCCGCGCGGCCGTAGCTACCGCGCCGTCCACACCGCCGGCCCCGACGGCGCGGCCGACCAGTGCGGTCAGCGCCGAGCCGACGCCAAACGCCAGTGGCACCATCAGGAACTCCAACCGGGCCGAGATGCCATAGGCCGCGATCTGGGCGGTAACCAGGATGGTCGTCAGGTTGGCGATACTCGCCATCGCGCGGCCAGCACGGCAATGCGGCGATCCAGCTTCCAGGGAACAAACAAGCAAGCCTCCGGCGGCAAAGGGCCGGCGGCCCTTTGATCCCAATTTTGGCGCAGGTCTCGATGGGCGTTGCGGAGGCCGCGCACAAAGTCATGGGATCAAAGGGCCTCCGGCCCTTTGCCGCCGGAGGCTTGCTTGTTTCTGGTCAGCCCTTCTTCACACCATGGAACTGCGCGACCCCGCCCTTGATGATGCCGGTGAGATTGCTGCGGAAGGCCGAGGCGAAATAGAAGCCGCCGAGCGGAATGTAAGGCACGTCCTGGAACGCCTGAGCCTGCAGCGTTTCGCCAATCTGCTTCTGGGCCACGGGGTCGGTGGAGTCGATCCAGGCCGTGCGCGCCTCTTCGACCTTCGGCATGTCGGGCCAGCCGAACAGCGCGTTCTGCCCGGTGCCCCGCAGGAAGCCGTGGGCGGCGGGCGACATGGTGGCGAAGCCCGGCGCGTAGTTGCAGTTCAGGTTCCAGCCGCCCTGGGCGAGCGGGGTCTTGGACAACAAGCGGGAGGCGGTGGAGCCCCAGTCGGTGGCGACATAGTCCAGGTTCATGCCGAGCTTGCGGAAGATGTCGCCGGCCACTTCGCTCATCGCATTGATCGCCGGCAGGTCGGTGGGCACCAGCATGTTGAAGCGCTCGCCCGCGTACCCGGCGGCGGCGAGGTCTTTCTTCACCTGTTCGAGGTTGCGCGGGCCGGTCAGCACATCGAGCCCGGCCTTGTTGGCCAGCGACGAGCTGGGGTGGAAATAGCCGACACCGTCGAAGCGCATCTTGGTGTCCTCGCCGGCGACGGCGGTCATCATGTCGACCTGGCTGAAGGCACCCAGCAGTGCGCGGCGGACGGCAGGGTTGTTGAACGGCGCTAGCAGGTGGTTGAAGCGCATCACCGCCATGTAGCCGAGCGTGTCGATGACATCGACGCTGACGCCAGCGCGCCGGCGCAAGGTGGGCAGCAGGTCGGCGGTGGGCTGTTCCCACCAGTCGATTTCGCCGGCCTGCAGAGCGGCGGCGGCCGTCGCGGGGTCGGGGATGGTGTGCCACTCGACGCGGTCGACATTGACGATCTTGCCGCCGGTGGTGCCGATGGCCGGCTCCTGGCGTGGGACGTAGCCGGCGAATTTCTCATAGACGTTGCGCGAGCCGGCGACGCGCTCGGCGATGACGTAGCGGAACGGGCCGCTGCCGATCACCTCGGTCACCTGCTGGGCCGGGGCGGCGCTGGCCAGGCGCTCGGGCATGATGGCGGGGGTCAGCGGGGTTGGCTTGCCGAGCAGATCGGCCAACAGGCGGAACGGGCGCTTGAGGCGGAACTGCACCACCTTGTCCGAGGGGGCGGAGATTTCCTCGACCTGGGTCCAGACCGAGACCGCGAAGACGTCGCGCTTGGCCCAGCGTTGCAGGCTGGCAACCACGTCGCGCGCCAGGACGGGGGTGTTGTCGTGAAAGCGCAGCCCGTCGCGCAGGGTGATCTTCCAGGTAAGGCCGTTATCTTCGATGACATGGCCGGCGGCCATCTGCGGCTTCGGCTGGCCGGCATCGTCGACGCCATACAGTGTGTCGTAGACGAGATAGCTGTGGTTGCGGGTGACCAGGGCGGGGGCGAAATGCGGATCGACCAGGGCGAGGTCGGCCTGTGGGGCGAATTTTATCACCTTGGCCGGCTGGGCCTGTACCGATGGCGCTGCGAGCACGGCCGCCGATGCGGCCAAGAAACCACGACGCTGCATTTTGCACTCCTGCCTGATGTGGTGGGAATGCTACGCAGGCGTGGAAGCAAAGGCCAGCGGGATTCCCCAGTTGGCCTCGGCGGAAGGAAATGGGGTCTGGGGCCTCCGGCCCCAGCCTCAGGCCCTTACTTAACCGGCGAAAACGCCGTCGGCGCCAGGATGCGGTTTTCCATTTCCACCAGCACATCTGCCTCGGCGACGGCGGCGATGTAGGCACCCCAGGCCGGGTCGGCAGCCATCGCCTTGCGGCGGGCTTCGCGGTCGGCCTGGTCGGCGTAGCCCCACATGTGGACGACGCGGTTCAGCGGGCCTTCGACGGTGGTGTACCAGCCCAGGCAGTTGCCGAGGTACTTCTGTTGCAGCGGCCAGGCGAGATCCTGGTAGATCTTGACGAAGGCGGCCATTTTGTTGGGCTTGCAGGTGTAGATGCGCAGGTCGGCAATCACGGGCGTTTCCTCTTGATGGAGCGGCTGGTTTAGCCGGTTTCGGGCTGCGGGAAAACCGTCAGGTCTGGATGAAGCCAACCTGGGCGCCTTCGAGCACGGCGCAGGTGAGCTTGCCGTTGAACACCGCGCCGGTGTCGATGCCGATGCGGTTGAAGCGGATTTCCGGGGCGATGCGCGGGGTGTGGCCGTGCACCACGACCACGCCGAAATCCTGTTCGCTGTAGAGGAACGAGTTGCGGATGGTGAGCAGGTCCTGGTCCACCTGTGATGGCAGGGTGACCCCCGGGCGGATGCCGGCATGGACGAACAGGTAGCCGCCGAGCTGGTGGCGCAGGGCCAGGCCGCGCAGGAACGCCATGTCGGACTCGGGGATATGGGCGCGCCAGGTGTTGCGCGGTGCATCGGGATCGCCGCCCCAGCTGGCCAGGGCCTCGCGGCCGCCGGAGATCATCCAGTCGGTGGCGGACGCACCGGCGCCGTCCAGCGCGTCGATCATGGTGCGTTCGTGGTTGCCCATCAGGTTGACGGTGGGCACGCCGGGCAAGGGATCGCCGGCGGCCAGGCGCTGGACCACGGCCGCGCTGTCGGGGCCGCGATCGACGTAGTCGCCGACATGAACCAGCAGGGGGTTGGGCACCGGGCGGGCAGCGAGATCGGCGGCGATGGCGGCATGCAGCGCCCAGAGGCGGTCGGCGCAGCCATGGATGTCGCCGATGGCGTAGACGCGGTGGCCGTCCGGCAGCAGTCCCGGGGCATCCTGGAGGGCAATCATGCGGCGGCGACCTGGGGGCTGGCGTAGAGCAGGGAATAGAGACTGGGTGCGGCAGTTAGCCCGAGAGCGGCCGCGCCGGCAATGGCGGCATGGCGGACGCCAGCGATGTCGGTGCCTTCGACGACCAGGATGGTGCCCAGGCTGGTATCGGTGCCGGGCCGCAGGGCGGCTTCGGGGTTCACCGCCACATCATCGGCGGCGAGCCAGAGCCGGGCGCGGGTGACGTTGGACAATGGCGGCAGCCTGGCGGCGTCGGCGGTCGGTAGGGCCTGGGCGGTGCCGACCACGGCGATGATGCCGCTGATGCCATGGCCCTGGTCGGAAGCGACCACGGCGATGCTGCGGCACATGCTGCGGAAGTGGCGCATCATGGCGGTGGTCCAGTCGGTCGGGGCGGCGAGGCGGGCGACATAGGCTGGCGTGCGGAGAACGGCGGGGGAGTCGGTTTCGTAGAAGGTGAAGAACTCCTGGGCGGAGCCCTCGATCCGACGATAGCGGCGGGCATGGCGGAAGCCGGGGACGGCGAGGCGGTCGGGCATGTGGTCGCGCTGGTACCAGGCTTCGTACTCGGCACGGTCGCAGGTGGGGTCGATGTCGTTGAGAACGGCGAGAATGCCGGAGGGGGTCATGCGCAAGGTCTTGTCATGCCCGGGTTCGCGCCTCGCGCCGGGCGATCCAGGTGGTGGACAGGAAGATGACGAAGCCGCCGGCCATGGTGGTCTGGGCCGGGTAGTCGCCGAATACCGCGATGCCGGCCAGGGAGGCCCAGATCAGCTCGACGAACTTGATCGACTGGGTGGCCGAGGCGTCCGTGGCGCGCAGGGCGCGGGTGTTGCAGTAATGGCCGAGGCTGCCGAAGGCGCCGCAGAACATCAGCAGGGCCCACTCGGTCCCCGAGGGCCAGCGCCAGTCGAGCAGGGCGAAGGGGAACAGGAAGAGGGTGACCATCATCGCCTGCCATACCACGATCACCTCGACCCGGTCGTGCCGGGTGAGCGCCTTGGCGATCAGGAAGGCGACGGCAAACAGCGGCGAGGCGGCCAGCATGACCAGTTGCCAGAAGCCCCCGCCGCCACTTGAAGACGGGGCACTCCACGATGGTGCCACGACGATCAGCACGCCGAGGAAGCCGATGATCGCGGCGATCCAGCGGGCCAGGACGGCTTTCTCGCCCAGCACCAGCGAGGCGCCGAGCATGATGAAGATCGGCGTGGTGAAGCCGATCGCCACGTTGTCGGCCAGCGGGATGTGCGGCAGGGCGGAGAACCACAGCAGCATGCCGGCGGTATGGGTCAGGCCGCGCCAGACCTGGACGCTGAAGCGGTTGGTGGCATAGCTGGCCAGGCCGGCCCGCAGCACCAGCGGGAGGAGTACCAGCAAGCCGCAGCCATAGCGCAGGAAGCCGATCTGGATCGGTGCCAGCGAGGCCGACATGTATTTCATGATGGTGTTCAGGAAGGTGAACACCAGGCCGGCGATGGCCATCCAGATCATGCCGCGGATGGCCGGCGTCAGGGCGAGGGCGAGCACCGTCAGCCGGGCGTGCCAACGGCGCCCGGCGGTGAGGCCGGACGCCGTTTGCCAGTCTTTTGGACTCATACGGGATGTACCCGCATCAGCCTTTGGCCGTGTCGTTGACCCTGGCTCAGTCGGCCATCTTGGGGCCGAGTTCGGTCAGGCCGCGATCCAGCACGTCGACCACGCGGTCGATCTCGGCGCGGGTGATGACCAGCGGCGGCGAGAAGGTCAGGGTGTTGGAATACTGGCTGCCGCCGCCCGAACGGCCGATAATCACGCCGTTCTTGCGGGCGAAGGCAACCATGGCGCCGACATGGGCCGCGGCGACCTGTTTCTTGGACTTCTTGTCCTTGACCAGTTCGACGCCGAGCAACAGGCCCTTGCCGCGGACATCGCCCACGTTGGGGTGCTTGAGCAGGGTCTTGAGGCCGTCCATGAAGTATTTGCCCATCTCGGCGGAGCGCTCGACGAGCTTTTCCTCCTGCATGATCTCGATGTTGCGGACGGCCACGGCCGCGGCGGCCGGGTGGCCACCGTAGGTGTTGACCTGCATCACCTGCTTCATCTCGGCTTCCTCGCCGAGGAAGGACTTGAAGACCTCGTTCTTCACCACGGTGGCGGCGATCGGCAGGTAGGCCGAGACGATGCCCTTGGCGACGGCCATGATGTCCGGCTTCACGCCGTAATGCTGGTGGGCGAACATCTTGCCGGTGCGGCCGAAGCCGTTGATGACCTCATCGATATGCAGCAGGGCGCCGTATTTCTCGCACAGCTTGGCGACCGCGGGCAGGTACTCGTCGGGCGGCACGGCGATGCCGACGCCGGACATGATCGGCTCGATCAGGATCTCGGCGATGCTTTCCGGGCCTTCACCCTGGATGGTGGATTCCATGTTGGTGACGCAGGCCAGCTCGCAGGTGGGGTATTCCAGGCCGAACGGGCAGCGGTAGCAGGTGGGCGCGGCGACGTGGACGAACTCGTTGCCGCCCAGCGGCTCGAACTTGCCCTTGCGATCGCCCATGCCGCCGGCGGCCAGGGTGGAGAGGGTGGTGCCGTGATAGGAGTAGTAGCGGCTGATGGTCTTGTAGCGGAAAGAGCCGGGCTTCTGCTCGTGGCGCTGATACTGGCGGGCGATCTTGAAGCCGGCCTCGTTGGCCTCGGAGCCGGAGTTCACGAAGTAGGTGTGGTAGCCGCCGCCCATCAGGCCGTTCATCTGCTCGGCCAGGCGGGCGGCCGGGAAGTTCATGGCGGTGTGCGGGTAGTAGGCGATCTGCTGCATCTGCTCGGCGGCGATGTCCGCCAGCTCGGTGCGGCCATAGCCGATGTTCACGCACCACAGGCCGGCCATCGTGTCCAGATATTCGGTGCCGTCATAGTCGCGCACGGTGGAACCCTGGGCGCCGACGACGACCATCTGGGCCTTTTCCAACGAGGTGTGCTGGACGATGGGGTGCAGGACGTTTTCCAGGTCCTGCTTGACGACGGCTTTGCGAATCTCGGGATCCGGGGCATTGGTGAGCGACATGTCCGCCTCTTGTAAGGTTGCTGACGTGAGCCTAGCGCAGGGTTTGGGTGGATGTCACCCTGTGTTGACCGGATGGCGGGTGGGTGCTGGCTATTTGTTTCTATAACGTAACAATATAAGCGTGCGGGTGCGGTGCGAAGTCCGGGTGTTTTTCGCGATCAGGCGCGACATCGCAGGCGCGGGTCGCGCGCGGGGCGGCGATGCGGGCGCGGGGATGCGGGGCGGCAGGGGAGCGGCCGCGGGGGCACGCGACCTGCGTCGATCGGGCGTGCGAAGGCTTCGGGCGCACGGGTACGGCGCGGGCGGGACGCGCGGCGGCCGCGGATGCGCGGGGACCGGCGGCGGGCGGTCTTCGGGCGCTTGGTCGCGCGCGGGGCGGCAAGCGGGAGGGCGCCGGCCTGCCAGAGGCGTACGAGGTCCTCAAGCCGGGCGAAGATGCGGGCGAGGCAGGCAATGATGAGAGCGTGGATGGCGTCCGGAATGTAGACGCAGTTCTCCCGTGCCAGCGCCTGCATGCGCAGCGTGGCGATCCGGTCGCCGAGGGAGGGGGGTGTTTGTTCCATGGGGATATATATAACTAACTGTCTGTCGAAATTCAAGGGGGAAATGAGGGGCTGGGAGAATTTTTTTCGTGGAGGGGAGGGTCTTCTTTTTGGGAACAAAAAGAAGCAAAAAAACTTTATCCGATGGGGGGGCGAAGTGATGGCGTGCGGGTTGGTGGGACAGCGTGGATCCCTCGCTGTGCACGGGATGACGGTGAATAAAATGCGACGGTCTTGCCGCGGTCGGCATCGCCAGAAAGCAAGAAATCTCCACATGGAGACGGCGAGACGGGGAGAAGGGAAGGAAAGAGGGGCCCCGGCTTCTCCCCGTCTCTCCGTCTCCATGTGAATCCTTGCTTTCGGCGCCGCCGAACGCGTATTCTGGCCAAATGCAATCGCCCTGCCCAAGGGGAGACGGCGTCTCGCTTCATGGATAAAGTCTTTTTGCTTCTTTTTGTTCACAAAAAGAAGACTCTTTCTTCTTACCTCGCCGGCGTAATATCTTGTGCCCGGGTCCGTTCGTCGATGCGGGCTTCATGGTTGAAGCCTTGGCGCATGGCCCAGACGTTTTTCTGGACGTGGGTTGGCGCGATGGCGACGTCTTCGCCGATGGCCAGGCGGGTGATGGACTGGAGCATGGCGTCGCGTTTTGCTTCGTCCAGCTCGCGCATGGCGGCGACGAGGCCTTCGTCGAATTTCGGGTTTGAGTAGCGGAAGCGATTGACCGAGCCCATGCCGGTTTTGGCGTCGAAGCTGGCCAGCACGGAGCGCAGGCCGGCGGAGGGTTCGCCGGAGGAGGAGCCCCAGGAGACGAGGAAGGCGGAGAATTCCTGCCGGCTGGCCTTGACCACGAAGCTGGCGAAGGGGGCGACGTCGACGGCGGTTCGGATGCCGGCGCGGGACCACATCTGGCCGATGGCCTGGGCGATCTTGCCGTCATTGGGGTAACGGTCATTCGGGCTGTGCAGGGTGATGGCGAAGCCGTTCGGGAAGCCGGCTTCGGCCAGGAGTTTGCGGGCGGTGGGGATATCCGCGCGGTTGTTGGTTTCCAGTTCCGGGGCGTGGCCGAAGGTGCCGGCCGGCATGAACTGGTTGATGGGGAGGGCGACGCCTTCCATCACGCGGTCGACGATGGCCTGGCGGTCGATGGCGAGCGAGAGGGCGCGGCGGACGCGGACGTCCTTCATCGGGTTCTTATCGAGGGGTTTGCCGTCGAGTGCGGTGATGAAGGGGGGTTTGTCTTCGCGGGAGTGGTCGAAGGCGATGTAGATGAAGCGCAGGCTGCCGGATTCCGACAGCTTGATGTCCTTGTTGGTGCGCAGGCGTTCGATATCGGTGGTGGGGACCTGGTCGATGAAGTCAACATCGCCGGCGAGCAGGGCGGAGAGGCGGGCGGGGGCGGAGGTGACGATCCGGTAGTCGACTTTTTCCCAGGCCGGCTTGGGGCCGAAATAGTTGTTGCTGCGCAGCATGTCGACGCGTTCGCCGTGGCGGGCGGCGGTGACGCGGAAGGGTCCGGTGCCGATGGCGAGTTCGCCGTTGGCGAAGCGGTCGGTGGTGGCGCCGGTGTGCAGGGCGCGGCTGAGGATGAAGACCTGGGAGAGGTCGATCGCCAGGGTGGGGTATGGGCCTTTGGTGGTGATGCGCAGGGTGAGGGGGTCGACGACCTCGATGGCGCGGATGGCCTGGGTGTAGGTGGTGAAGGAGCCTGGGGAGTTCACGACCAGTGGGATGCGGCCGACGGTGAAGGCGAAGTCGTCGGCGGTGAAGGGGGTGCCGTTATGGAAGGTGACGCCCGGGCGGAGCTTGAACTCCCAGACTTCGTCGCTGATGGTCTTCCAGGATTCGGCGAGGTCGGGGACGAGCTTGGAATTGCCCTCGGTGGCGGTGAGGGCGCTGAACACTATGGAGGCGAAGGCGGTGTTGGGGGAGATGTTGTGGTAGTGCGGGTCGATCGAGGTGACCTGGGCGCCGACGGCGACGCGCAGGGTTTGGGCCTGGGCGGCGGGTGCTGCGGCGATGAGCGCGGCCAGTGCGAGCGTGCGAAGCATGGTGGTCTCCCCCTTTTGGTTTTGCATAACCCGGACGCGAGGTAAGGGGAAGGAAGAAGTTCTTTTTTGAAAAAAAGAACCAAAAAACTTTTATGACTTGGCGCGGTGCTGACCGGTTGGCCTCGGTACAATGGATGAAGTTTTTTTGCTTCTTTTTGTTCACAAAAAGAAGACCTTGTCTTTCTTCCCCTTGCCCCTTGTCGCTGGCCGTGAGTGCGGCCTAGGGTTGGGGCATAGGGAAACGTCGAGGGAATGCGCGAATGACTGGGCCACTGGCGGGGATCAAGGTGATTGAGGTGGGCCAGGCTTTGGCGGGGCCGATGGCGGGCATGATCATGGCGGATATGGGCGCCGAGGTGATCAAGGTTGAGAAGCCGGATGGCGGGGACGATGCAAGGTTGTGGGGCCCTCCGTTCATTGATGGCGATGCGTTGTTTTTCCACTCGACCAATCGGAACAAGAAGTCAGTGACGCTGGACATCAAGGATCCGGCGGATGTGGCCAAGCTGAAGAAGCTGGTGGGTGAGTCCGACATCCTTTTGCAGAATCTGCGGCCGGGGATTGTGGATGAGCTGGGCATTGGGGCGGCGGTGATGACGGCGGTCAATCCGCGGCTGATTTATTGCAACATCTGGGCGTTTGGGCATCAGGGGCCGTTGCGCAATGCGCCGGGGTTTGATCCCTTGCTGCAGGCGTTTGGCGGGGTGATGACGCTGACCGGGCGGGAGGAGGATCCGCCGACGTTTTGCGGGCCGGCGATCAACGATGTTTCGACCGGGATGTGGTGCGTGATTGGGGCGCTGGGGGCGTTGCAGCAGCGGCTGGCGACCGGGCGCGGGTGTGTGATTGATTGCTCGCTGTTCGAGAGTGCGGTGAGCTGGGTGGGCAGTTCGGTGAACTCGTATTTGCTGAACGGGACGATGAGTAAGCGGCATGGGACGGGCAGTAATTTGTTGGTGCCGTACCAGGTTTTCGAGACGGCGGATTTTCCGGTCTGCATTGCGGCGGGGAATGACCGGCTGTTTGTGAAGTGTGCCAAGGCGATGGGGCATCCGGAATGGGCGAGCGATCCGCGGTTCGAGGATGGGCGCAAGCGCGGGGTGCATCGCGAGGAGCTGATCCCGTTGATTGCCGCGGTCGTGAAGACGAAGACCCGGGATGAGTGGCTGGCGGCTTTGGGGGCGGTGGGGGTGCCGATCGCGCCGGTGAACAACATTGCGCAGCTGGCGGAGAGCGAGCAGCTGGCGGCGATGGATATGACGCGGACGTTGCCGGGCAGCGGGTTGAAGGTGATGGGGCTGCCGCTGAATTTCGATGGCAAGCGGCCGCATCCGCGTAGCGATTCGCCGAAGTTGGGCGAGCACAACAAAGAAGTTTTTGGGTAGGGGTTCGGGATATGGGTCAGGTTTCTGGGAAGGTTGCCTTCGTTACGGGCGGGGCAGCGGGGATTGGGGCGGCGTGTGTGCGGGTGTTGGCCAAGGAGGGGGCGTCCGTCGTTATCACCGATTTGGATGCGGCGCGGGGGAAGGCGCTGGAGGCGGAGATCGTGGCCGGCGGCGGGAAGGCGCTGTTCATGGTGCAGGACGTGACGGACGAGGAGGGCTGGAAGCACTGCGTGGGCGAGACGCTGCGGGTGTTTGGGCGGCTGGATATCGCGGTGGCGAATGCCGGGATTGCGATCTTCGGGCCGGTGCTGGAGATGACGCTGGCGGATTTCCGGCGGCAGAACGCGGTTAATCTGGATGGGGTGTTTTTGACCGCGAAGTATTGCGTGCCGGCGATGCGCAAGGGGGGCCAGGGCGGGTCGTTGATCATGATCTCGTCGGTGGCGGGGTTGCGCGGGTCCGGGATGCTGGCGGGGTATTCGGCGAGCAAGGGGGCGGTGCGGCTGTTTGCCAAGTCGATGGCGATGGAGTGTGCGGCGGCGGGCGACGGGATCCGTGTGAATTCGGTGCATCCGGGGATCATCCTGACGGAGATCTGGGAGAAGGCGGCGACGGCGGGGGGTGGCGGGATGAATGCGCCGTTGAACCCGTATGACCTGGCGGCGGCGGGGGTGCCGTTGGGCAAGCCGGCGGCGCCGGTGGAGATTGCCAATGGGGTGCTGTTCCTGGCGTCCGACCTGTCGTCGCATATGACCGGGGCGGAGCTGGTGATCGATGGCGGGATG
Organism: Asaia bogorensis; assembly: GCA_945869965.1. Taxonomy (GTDB): domain Bacteria; phylum Pseudomonadota; class Alphaproteobacteria; order Acetobacterales; family Acetobacteraceae; genus CAMDGX01. Next base: position 41,450 of record CAMBRC010000016.1, on the reverse strand, counting down.
ACGGCCGGCAGTGTGCGGCGACGGTAAGGCGCGCGGTTGCAACTGTATGCGCAACAAAGTCTTTGTCTGTAGGCAACAGGGATGTTACGCTTCCGGATGATCCTCTCCGGAAGGTGCGCGGATGCCGAATGGTCAAGAGCCGGTAGCGCCAGGCGCACTGCCGCAAGCCGCCGCGAAGCCGGTCCGCGGCGCCGAGGAAGAGCGGTTCGACGAGATCATTTTTCGCCGCGATCTCTATGAAGTGCATCTGTTGATCGACTTCATCTCGGGGCGGACGGACAAGACGCTGGACGACCTGGAGGTTGCGCGCAGCGCCAGCGAGAAGCTCAGGGGCTTTGAGGTCGTTGAGGCGATCACGGCGATCCGCTACCCGCCCGATCCGCCGCCGGCAAAATCGGCGAATGCGGCGTTTCTGCTCGGGGCGAAGAACAGCCTGAACATGCTGGCGCAACCGGCGCGCGGGCTGACGGTGGCGTTCACCGCGATGTTCGTGGGGCTGGGGTACGAGCGCTATCCCGCGCCGCTGGATTCGTTACGATATCGCTTCGGATGCATGGTGCGCGCGCCGCTCGACTGGTTGATCGCGCGGCTGACTTTGGCGTCTGCCGTGGCGCCGGCGCGCGGGGCGGATGATGATTTCGCGGCGCTCGCGCATTCGCGTGTCGGGCTGGCGCGCAACGCATTTCCCGGACTGGTGTCGCCGGTTCGGCGGCTGCGGTGGACGCTGACCGGGCTGATGGTGTTCTTCATCGCCATCTGGCTGCCGGCGACCGCGATTACCTATTGGGATGTGTCGTTCCTCAAGGCGACGTTGCAGCCGCTGGAGCAGGCAGCGCGGGACCGGGTCAGCCTGACGCAGGCCAATCCGCAGTTCGACGACAGCAAATGTCCGGCCGCGTCGACGGTTGTCGTGTCTCGTGACGCGGCGTGCAAGCGCATCCAGGATATCCGGGATCGTGAAGTGGCGGCGCGGGCGGAACTGGCGCAGTTCCTCGGTTGTCGTGATTGGCTGGCCTGTCAGTTGTATCATCCCATTCGCTGGCGGGGGGTGCTGTTCCTCAGCGCGGCACCGGCGGCGGCGACCCCGGATGGGCCGGGGCGCGAGCATTATGCCGCGGCGCTGGTGGGGGTTTTCGGCAACTATGTGCTGCCGATGATGTTTGGGTTGCTGGGCGCCGGGGTGCGGATGCTGCGGGTGGTGCAATACAAGCTGCGCGACAGCCTGTTGGGGCCGCGCGACTTGGTGTTGACGTTGATCGGGTTGCTGATCGGGGCGATCGCGGGGGTGGCGGTGGGGCTGTATCTCGCGCCGGCGGACATGTCGCTGGGCGGTTCGGCCGGCAACCTGACGCTGACCGCCAGCGGGTTGGGGTTTCTGGCCGGCTATGGCTCGGATCATTTCCTCAAGATGCTCGACAGCCTGCTGGACCGCATCTTTGTCGCCGACCCGGCGCCCGAGGCGGCGAAGGCGGCCGCTGATGCCAAGCCGTCAGCAGCGGTTCCGGTCGTGCCGGGCAACGTCAGGGGGGGCGGCGTCTGACGCGGTTTTGCCATTGCCGGTCCGCGGGCTAGGATCATCGTCAAGACCCGCGCAGGAGAGCCGCCATGATCGCCCCCTATCTCGTGCATGCCTTCAACACCGCCAAGGCGTCGGAGAACAAGATCCACGACGACACCGTGGCGGCGCGCTTCGGCTTTACCGGCGGGCTGGTGCCGGGGGTGGATGTCTATGCCTATATGACCCACCAGGCGGTGGCGAAATGGGGCCGCGCCTGGTTGGAGCACGGGACCGCGGAGTGCCGCTTCGGCAAGCCGGTCTATGACGGCGAAATCGCCGAGGTCGAAGCCACGGTCATCGAAGGCGGTATTGGCCTGTCGGTCACCAGCAAGGGCGACAATTGCGCTGTGGGGCAGGCTGGCCTGCCGGCGGCCGAACCGGCGCCACGCCTTGCCGACTGGCCCAACCCAGTGGTGCCCGACCATCGCCCGCCGGCCAGCGAGACCTCGCTGCCGATGGGCGGATGGATCGCCTCGCGCGACGTCGCCTGCACACCGGACTTCGTGCGGCAATACCTGCATGACGTGCGCGAAACCGCCGCGGTCTACGCCGAGGAGGGATTGGTCCACCCCGGCACCGTGCTGCGGTTGTGCAACTATGCGCTCAGCAGCAACGCCGTGCTCGGCCCGTGGATCCATGTCGGCAGCAAAGTGCGCAACTTCGCCCCGGCCCGCGTCGGCGATACGCTGGCTGCCCGGGCCAAGGTGATCAGCAACCATATGCACAAGGGCCACAAATTCGTCGTGCTGGATGCCCTGGTGGTTGCCAACAACACAACCCCGATCGCCCGTATCGAGCATACAGCTATCTACCTGCCGAGACAGGTTGCGGCGGCTTAGGCCGGGAGAGGAAGCACGGCGGGGATAGCCCCGGCCTTGCCAGCCTTCAATCCAGCGCCGAGCCCGCTGTCGGACCGAGGCCGCGCCGCGGGGTCCAGACGGGGTCGGGGGTGCGCCAGAGCTTGGCGTCGGCCATGCCGTCGGCCAGGGCTGTGGCCATGGCGTCGAGCAGGCGATGGCCTTTTTCGGCGGTTCCCGCCCGCGGGTCACCAATGGTGCCGGTGATCGGCGCGCGTTCGGAGAAGCTCCAAAAGCGGCTATAGCCGGCGCGGCCCATGATGGCGGGCGGGGCTTGCTGGACGGCTTCGTCCAGCTTGTCGGTGCGTACGGTGCCGGGGGTCATGGCGAGCATGACCGAAGTTTCGGCCTCGCAGGCATGGGCCGGGCCCTTTTGCTTTTCCAGGATGCCGGCGATGGCTTCGGCGGCGATGTACCAGGGTGTGCAGGCGACGATCGGCAGGCCGTATTCGACCGCCAGTTCGCGCGCGGCGACCGAGAGCGGGTCGATATTGCCGCCATGCCCGTTGACCAGCAGCAGGCGGGTGAAACCGATGGCGCGAAGCGAACGGGCGACGCCGGAGATGACGCCGCGGAACTCGGCGAAGTTCAGCGTGATGGTGCCGCCGAACGGCAGGTGATGCTCGCTCATGCCGGTCCACATGCCGGGCAGCACCAGCACGGGCATGGCGGGGGCGGCCAGGCGGGCGGCGCGGATGCTGATTTCCCAGGCGGTGAGCGTGTCGGTGATGACCGGCAGATGCGGGCCGTGCTGTTCCAGCGAACCGACCGGCAGGACGGCCAGCGCCCCCATGGCATGGGACTGCCCCTGTTCGGTCAGGGCGCGGATTTGCGGGCCGGTCAGGCGGGTCCAGTCTACCTCCAAGGGGGCGGCTTCGATGCTCATTGGGCGGACTCCTGGGCGGGTTAGCGGATCGCGGTGCCGCCCCCGAAACCAAGGAAGCCGGCCTGCGGGGCCGGGGTGCCCGGGTCGGCGCTGCGCTGGCGGACGGGCACGGCGGCGGCGCGGATGGGCGCGGGCGCCGCGACGGGGCGCGGGGGAGTTGCCGGCCGGGCGGTGGTCCGCGCCGGCTCGGGCGCCGGGCCGCTGACGGCTCCGCGCATCGAGAGCAACAGGAAGGTGATATCGTTGCGGCCGAGGTCGACGGCCAGTTCGAGCGGGGTGAGGCCGAGGATGTTGCGGCCCTCCAACTCGGCACCGCGGCCGATGGCGTCGCGCGCGGCGGCGATGTCGCCGCGATTCACCGAGTCGAACAGGGCTTCGGTCGGGCGCATCTCGGCGGCGGATTTGTCGGCCGGCGCCACCACGGAGCCGCTGCGGGCGCCTGGCAGGCCGGTTGGCTTGCGCAAGACGCGGGTCTTGTCGGCCTCGGGGTTCTGGGTGAACGGATTGCTGCCCGGATTGGCGACGCCGCCGGTCTGCGCCGCCGCAGGAAGTGCGGAGGCGGCCAGGACGGCCAGCACCAGAAGGGCACGGTTCGTGGGTCGTTGCATGGTCGCCATCCCAGTCCCTGTCACGGGTTCAACCACCAGAACCCGACATTGAGATACGTCGCATACAGGCTCCAAAGCAAATAGGGCAGCATCAGCAGGCCGGCCCGGCGATCGAGCCGCCACAACGCGCGGATGGTGAACCCGATCAGTGGCAGCATGATGGCGAGCACGACCACGCCGAGCGCCGGGCTGTGCAGCCCGAAGAAGACGGGCGACCACAGTGCGTTGGCCAGCAGTTGCCAGCCCCACAGCCGCAGCGCCGTGCGATGCGCCGGCTGACGCCAGGCTAGCCACGCGGCGCAGCCCATCATGACGTAGAGCGTGGTCCAGACGATCGGAAAGAGGGCGTTCGGTGGCACGCCCGGCGGCCGGTTCAACGTCAGGTACCAGCCGCGCACGCTGTCCGCGGTCACCCCCGCGCCGGCGGCTCCCACCAACAGGCAGAGTCCGACCAGCCCGACCAGGGCGAGCAGCGACGACAGGCCGCGCGGCGGGGAGTCAGGCGTTTCGAAGACACATCCCTCCGCTCATGCGCCCTCGCGCCGCCACGCCATCAACGCCAGGCCAAGGATCAGCGGCAAGGCGAGCCACGACGGCAGCAGCGGGCTGGCGGTGATGCCGGTCACTACATGGTCGTGCCGGCGCTGCAAGCCGATCCAGCCGGTGCCGCTGGCCTCGCGGTTCGGCTCGGTGCGGCGCAGGATGGGGGCACCCCCAAAAGTCGTCGCGGGGGCAAGGCGCGGGTCGTTCAGCCATTGCACCCCGCCGCCGGTTGCCTTGACTTGGGCGGCGAGGATGGTGGCGGTGGCGCGCAAATCGGCGATCTCCACCGGGTTGGTGGCATTCGAGGCGGCAAAGGCGGTGCGGGTGCCGTCGCTGGCGCTCCATACCCCGGGCGCCGCGGCCGGCATGGTGGCGACGGCGCGGCCCGGCCGGGTTGCCGCCGGCATGAGGCGGGTTTGCGCGCCAGCCGGGTCGGTGATGGCCAAGGGCGGCGGCGGCGCGTCCTCGGTGCTGCGCCGCTCGATCGTGAGTTGGCCGCGCTCGATCCGGGCGAGCAGCGCGGTTTCCTCCAGCTCGGGCTCCTTCATCAGCCAGTGCGCGATGCGGCGCAGCAACTCGCCTTGCGGCCCGCCGCCATCATGGCCCCGCGACCACAGCCAGATATGGTCCGACAGCAACAGCGCGGCCCGGCCCTCGCCGACATGCTCCAGGGTCAGCAGCGGTGCTGGGCCGCTTGGCGTGGGTGCTGCCAGGACGACATCGCCGCGCGGGTTGGCGACCTCGATGCGCCGGTACCAGCGGCCCCAGGCCGCCGGCGCACCGTCCTTCCAGCCGGGCAGGTTTTCGGTCACCGGGTGGCGGGCGCCCAGCGGCGTCACCTCCGGCCGGAACGCCTCCTCGACCAGCGCATTTCCTCCCGGTGCAGGACGCGCGGACAGCACGGCGGCCAGCGGGGTGGCAGCGAGCGAATAGATCGAGGTGAATTCCGGCCCGGCGCTCATCAGCAACGCCCCGCCCTCGCGCACATAGTCGGCGATGTTCTTCAGGTAGACGGGCGGCAGGGTGGAGCGGTTGGCGAACCGGTCCATGATGATGAGGTCGAACTCCTTGATCTTGACCTGGAACAGCTCGCGGACGGGAAACGCGATCAGCGCCAGCTCGTTCAGCGGCGTCATGTCGTCTTTTTCCGGCGGCCGCAGGATGGTGAAATGCACCAGGTCCACCGCCGGGTCGGACTTCAACAACCGCCGCCAGGTCCGCTCGCCGGGATGCGGCTCACCGGACACCAGCAGCACGCGCAGCCGGTCACGCACCCCGTTGATGGTGACCACCGCCCGGTTGTTGACCGCACTCACCTCGCCCGGCAGCGGCTCGACCGCCACCTCGACCACGGTGGGGCCGCCGCGGGTGATGGGGATTTCGACCTCACGCTCGACGGCCGGCGGTGTATCGAGCGTCACCGGCGGCTCGCCATCGCGCCGGATGGTCAGCCGGGCGCTGCGCCCTGTCGCCAGCCCGCGATTGGCCAAGCCGAGATCCTCGACCACCACGCGCAATCCCACCGACTTGCCGACAATGCCATAGCCCGGCGCCTCCACCACGCGCACGCGACGGTCAACCTCCTCGCCCTTGGCCGGGATCAGAACATGCAACGGCGCCTCGGCAACCGGCGATTCCGGCACGTCATGCGCCTGCCCGTCGGTGATGGCGATGATGCCGGCCAGACGCGAACGTGGAATATCCGCCAGCCCGCGCTCGATCGCCGCAAACAGTTTCGTCCCCTCGCTGCCAGCCTCCGGCACGGAAACACTGCGCAACTCCAACCTCGGCAGCGCCCGCGCCTGTGCCTCGATGCTCGCCCGCGCCCGCTCGGCCAGGGCGGCCCGGTTGCCCACCTGCATCGAGGCCGACTCGTCCACCACCAGCAACGCGATGTCCGGCAAGCCTTCGCGCGTTTCCTCGACCACGCGCGGGCCGGACAGCCACAGCAGCAACACCGCAAATGCCATAATCCGCCAGCCGGTGCCTCGCGCCCGCAGCCATAGCGCCACACCCACGGCCAGCAGGCACAGCAGCGCCAGCCCCGCCAGCAGCCATAGCGGCAGCACCGGCTCGAAGCGGATGGCGGCGATGGCCTGTTCCATTCTCATGGGTGAGGCCTAAAAGCGGGAAGAAAAGTCTTCTTTTTGTTCACAAAAAGAAGAATCCTTCCTTTCCTTCACTGCCCCAGCCTCTCGAGAATGGCCGGTATATGCACCTGATCCCCTTTGTAGTTTCCGGTCAGCGCATACATCACCAGGTTCACCCCAAACCGATACGCGATAGTGCGCTGCCGCGTCCCGCCCGGCAGGGTGGCATAGGGGTTGCGCCCCTGGGCATCGATCGCCCAGGCCGCCGCCCAGTCATGGCCGCCGATGATCACCGGCGAGACGCTGTCATTGGTCCGGTCCTGCGCCCGTTGCACCCAGACGTCATCGCCGGCGAAGCGACCCGGAAAATCCTGCAACAGGTAGAAGCTGCGGGCCAGCACGTGCTGCGGCGTGAGCTGGGTCAGCTGCGGCACCGCGAGGTTTTTCGCCAACTGCTCCAGGGCCGCCTCGCCGCCGACGTTGAAGCCCTCGCCGCTGCCACCGTTGCGGGTGTCGATCAGGATGATGCCGCCATGCGCCATGAAGTCGTTCAGCGCGGTGACCGCCATGCCGGATAGTGGCGGCCCGCCGGGCACGATCGGCCAGTAGAGCAGCGGGTAGAAGCTCAACTCAGTCTCGCCCGGTGTCACAATGGCGGGCTCGCCAAGAGCGGCATTGGTGCGCCGGTTGACGTATTCGGACAGCCCGACCAGCCCCGCCCGAGCGATCGCGTCGACACTGGCATCGCCGGTGGCGACATGGGCGAGCCGGGTGACCAGCGCCGGATGGGCGGGCGTCGGCGTGGGCACCAGCGTCTGGGCGTCCACCGGCATCGCGATCATCAGTAACACTGCGGCCCGCGCCGCAACCCGGCCACGGAACAGCCCGCGCAGCCGCAGCGACACCAGCAGGTCGATCGCCAGCAACGCCAACGCCGCGGCCAGCAGCCACGGCGCCAGCAGCCGCTCCGGCGCAGCACCTGCCAGCGGCTCCTCGCGCCCCCCGGCAACAGCGGGGGCGGCGGCCATCGCCGGGTGGCGCGTCCCGAGGTTCAGCGTCCGGCGGCCATTCTCCGGCCCATACAGCCCCGGCGGATGGCGCGGCGAGGCGGCGGTGGTGGCGAAATCACCGGTGGCCAACGGACCGGCAGCCGGCTGCGGCGGTCCCGCCACGCCGAACCCGTCCAGCGTTTCCACCGGCGCCAGGCGCGTGCCCTCGGCCTCGGCGCTGCCGGAAATCCCAGCCGACAGCGCCACCAGCCGGCGCAACATGTCGACAAACAGCCCGGAGAGCGACAGGTCCGACCAGTCGGCATTGGCCGTGGTGTGGAACAGCACCACCCGGCCAAGCCCGCGTGCCGCATGGGTCACCAGCGGCGTGCCATCGGCCAGCCGCGCCCAGGTTGCCTCCGACAGGCGTGCGTCCGGCTGCGCCAGCACCTGGCGCGTCACCCGCACCTCGGCCGGCACCTTCAGCCCGGCGAACGGCGAATTGGCCGGAAAGCCGTCCAGCCCCGCCGGCTGGCTCCATGACATCGCCCCGCCCAATTGCCGGTCGCCGGCCAGCAGCTTCACCGGCAGCAAGGCGTCGGGCTGCTCGGCCATGCGCGGCCCGGCGAAGCGCACCAGCAGCCCGCCCTTCTCGACCCAATTGGCCAGCATCGCCGCCTCCGGCCCGTCCGCCACCACGTGATCGGCCAGCACCAGCACGGAGATATCGCGCGCCAGCAGCCCGGCAAGATCGCCAATCCGCAGCTCGACATACGGGTCCAGCGCGCGGCGGATATAGAACAGCATCCCGGTCAACGGAATCCCGGCCGCGACGGCGTCACCGGCCAACAGCCCCACCGGCCGGCGCCGCCAGCGCTCGTCCAGCAGCACCACTGCGCCGGCCGAGGGCGGCCCCTCGATCACCAGCCGGGCCAGGCGATTGCGCAGTTCCGGCGGCAGGATGATCGGGATCTCCACCTCGCCCGCACCGGCCGGGATCACCGCCGTGGCTCGCGCCAGCGTCCGGGCATCACCGGATTGCGCCAGCACCGCTACCTCCTCGGCCAGCGGACGCCGCACCTGGTGCAGTCGCGCCACCAGCTTGTCCGCCTCTGCCCGCGGCGGCAGCAACAGCCGCGCCGGCGGAATTTCGTCGCGCAACACGGTCACCGGCCCTACCGCCGCCAGCGCCGCGGCAAACCCGTCCCAGCCCTCCCCCATCAACCCATCCGCCACATAGGCCACCCCGCCCTTGCCGGCCCAGGCACCCAGCGCCCCGGCCGCCGCCGCGCGATCCGCCGCCCACGGCTTCGGCCGCAACGCCGCCAGCCGCGGCCGCATCTCCACCACCGGCATCGCGGTTGTCGCCGCCGGCGCCGTCCCGGTCTCGCTCGCTGCCGTCGTCAACAACGACACCTCCCGCCCCGCCCGCTCCGCCCGGTCCAGCACCCCGCTTGCCGCCGCCATCCGCCGCGACCAGTCCGGTGCCGCCGCCCAGCCATCGTCCACCACCAGCACCAGCGGCCCGCTGCCGCCCAGCGACGCCCCGGCATCCAGCACCGGCCGCGCCAGCCCGACAATCACCAGCGCCGCCGCCAGCATCCGCAGCGCCAGCAGCCACCACGGCGTCCGCGCAGGCGTCTCCTCCGGCGCGGTCAGCCCGAACAGCAGCCGGATCGCCGGAAACGACTCGGTCCGCGGGCTCGGCGGCGTGATCCGCAGCAGCCACCACAGCAACGGCAAGGTCGCCAGCGCCAACAAAACCCAGGGCGAAGCAAAGATCATCGCCGCCCCACCTGTGGCGCCAAGGCCGTATACAACCCCAACAAAGCCGCCTCCGCCGTATGGTCGGTCCGATGCACGGCAAAGCTCCACCCCGCCGCCGTCGCAATCGCCGCCAGGCCCTTTTGCTGCGCCGCCAGCCGATCGGCGTAGGCCCCGCGCACCCCTTCCACCCTGGGGATCAACATATCGGCCTCACACTCCAACCCCTCGAACCGCACCCGACCCTCATACGGCAACAGCGTCTCGGCGGGGTCCAGCACCTGCAACAAATGCCCCGTCGTCGGCACCCCCGCCAGCCGCGCCACGCCGCGCTGGATCTCGTCCAGTGGCGACAGGAAATCGCCGATCAGCACCACCCTGGCATGTCGTGGCACCGGCGCCTCCGGCGGCATCCCGCCACCTTCCGCCAGCCGCCCCACCTGGTCCGCCATCCGGTCCAGCCCGACCCGGCCCGACAACCCCCGTGGCTCGCCGCCAATCAGCCGCACCCGCTCCCCGCCGCGCAGCAGCAACGCCGCCAGCGCCAGCAACAGCAATTCCGCCCGCTCGATCTTGTCCACCAGCCCAGCCTTGGACCGCCAGCGCATGCTCGGCGAACCATCCCGCCACACGCACACCGTCTGCGCCGCCTCCCACTCGGTCTCGCGCACATAATGCCGGTCCGACCGCGCCGACTGCCGCCAGTCAATCCTGGCCGCGTCATCCCCCAGGGAAAACGGCCGGTACTGCCAGAACGAATCGCCCTGCCCAACCCGCCGCCGCCCATGCACCCCCTGCGCCACCGTCGCCGCCACCCGCTCCGCCGCCACCTGCAACGGCGGCAACCTCGCGCCCAGCGCCTCGGCCCGCCTGGCGGTCACGGTCATGGGTGGGTTGAGCCTGAGGCAAGCAAGCCGGGGCTTTGCCCCGGACCCCACCAGGGTCCGAGACCCTGGACCTCAACCCTGAAGGGCCTTCGGCACAGGGGGGCGTCGAGGCCGCGGGGAAGGCCTCGCTGCCCCCCTGTGCCGAAGGCCCTTAAAGAATGGGGGTCTGGGGCCTCAGGCCGCAGCGGGTCCAGGGCAGAGCCCTGGCCTTCCTTCCTCAGGGCCCACCTCACCCAAGCCGTTCCACGAGGCGGGCGATGACGGTGTCGAGGTGCAGCCCGTCAGCGCGGGCGGAGAAGTTGAGCGCCATGCGGTGGCGCAGCACTGGGGGGGCGAGGGCGGCGACGTCATCGATGGAGGGGGCCAGACGGTTGTCGAGCAGGGCCCGGGCGCGGCAGGCGAGCATCAGGGCTTGGGCGGCACGGGGTCCGGGGCCCCAGGCGACATGGCGGCGGATGGTGTCGTCGTCGGAGCTTTCGGGGCGTCCGCCGCGGACCAGTTTGAGGATGGCATCGACCACGGTATCGCCGACGGGGACGCGACGGATCAGCGCCTGGGCGGCCATCAGGTCATCGGCGGAGAGGGCCTGTACGGGTTTGTCTTCGGCGGCTCCGGTGGTGGCGAGCAGCATGGTGCGTTCGGCGGCGAGGTCGGGGTAGGTGACCTGGATTTCCAATAGAAAACGATCGAGCTGGGCTTCCGGCAGGGGGTAGGTGCCTTCCTGCTCGATCGGGTTCTGCGTGGCCAGGACATGGAACGGGCGGGGCAGGATGTGCTCCACGCCGCCGATGGCGACGCGTTGTTCCTGCATGGCTTGCAGCAGCGCGGATTGGGTTCGCGGCGAGGCGCGGTTGATTTCGTCAGCCATCAGGAGTTGGCAGAAGACCGGGCCGGGGACGAAGCGGAAGTGGCGGCGGCCGTCTTCGCCTTCGTCGAGCACTTCGCTGCCGAGGATATCGGCGGGCATCAGGTCGGGCGTGAACTGCACGCGCTTGGAGGCCAGGCCCATGACGACGGCCAGCGTTTCGACCAGCTTGGACTTGCCGAGGCCAGGCACGCCGACCAACAGGACATGGCCACCGGAGAGCAGGGTGATCAGGGTTTGGTCGACCACCTCGGGCTGGCCATAGATGGCACGGCCGATCTGGGACCTGGCGGCGGCGACCTTGTGGCCGAGCGCTTCGATCTCGGCCAGGAGGTCGTCGGAGGCCCTGCCTGGAGTAAGGGGGGGCGGCTGGAACGGGGTGGGGGTGGCGGGCATGAACCTCATCCTGGTCGGCGTCACAATAGATTGTGAGCGTTGGTGGGCTTGCGACCCCCTTGGCGATCACTTTGCCCATGTTGGCCAGAAATCGTGCCGGCCACGTTCACAGACTGGGGGATGCTACCTATATCAGTGCCCAGGGCGGAAGCATTCTCTGTCCCGGGGTATGCATCGTGAACGAGCTCATTCCAGGAAAGGCGTGTGGTGTGGTCGGCCCGGCGCGTCGGGCGTTCGACCATGGCAGCTTGCCGTTTGTGATCCACCGCGACGGCTCGTGGGATTACCGCGGCAGCGTGATCGCGCGAAAGGAGCTGGTTTGCCTGTTTTCCTCGGTGCTCAAGCGCGATGCCGAGGGGCAGTTCCTGTTGGAAACACCGGCTGAGCGCGGTGTGATCGTGGTCGAGGATGCGCCGTTCGTGGCTGTCGAGCTGGGTTGGGCGGGTGTCGGCGTGGACCAGGTGCTGACGTTTCGCACCAATGTGGACCAGGTGGTGACGGCCGGGCCGAAGCACCCGATCCGCGTCGCGTTTGACGTCGTCTCCTGCGAACCCACGCCGTATGTGCATGTGCGCGACGGGTTGGGGATGTTTCCACTGGAGGCACGGATCGGGCGGGCGGTTTACTACGAGCTGGTGGCCTTGGCCGAGCCGTGCGTGGTCCAGGGCCGGTCGGTGTTCGGCGTTTGGAGCAGCGGATGCTTCTTCCCGCTCGGCGAACTGCCGGAGGATGGCGGCTAGGCGATCGGGGGCGTAAAGTGCGCCGGTGAATCGCGATCTTCTGCGGGCGCGTTTGGCTGCGCCCATTCCCCCTCCGATCGGTGCGTCGGCTCCGGCACGTGCGGTGGCGGACCCGCCGTCGATCGGTGCTGCGTTGGCTAGCAGCGATGGGGTGGATCTGGCCGATGGGCCGTTGGTGCCGGCGGCGGTGTTGATTTCACTGGTATTGGGGGCGACGCCGGGGGTGTTGCTGACCAAGCGGACGGCGCATCTGAACAAGCATGCCGGGCAGGTGAGTTTTCCGGGTGGACGGATCGATCCCGAGGATGCCAGTCCCGAGCACGCCGCGTTGCGGGAGGCGGAGGAGGAGGTGGGGCTTGGCCGGCATCATGTGGAGCTGTTGGGGCGGTTGGGGGATTACGTGACCGGGACGGGGTATCGGGTGATACCGGTGCTGGGGCTGTTGCCGGATGGGGCGGAGTTGTGGGACCTCGGGCTGGTACCTTCGCCGCATGAGGTGGAGGCGGTGTTTTCGTTGCCGTTGTCGGTGGTGTTGGACCCGGCGGCGCCGGAGCGGCGGCGGTCGCATTTCCGGGGGGCTTGGCGGGAATTCTGGGTCTGGCCGCATCCGGACCACTATATCTGGGGGGCGACGGCGGCGATGCTGGTGCATCTGGCGCATCGGTTGCGGACGGAATCCTGATGTTGCGATTGCTGGAGTTCGCATTGTTCCTGATGCCGTTCGTGGCGTACGGGGTGTGGCTGTGGAGCGGCCGCCGGTTCACGCGTGAGTTGTTGTGGGGCACGATGGGGTCGATGTTCGTGCTGTTGATGGCGGCGGCTTGGCTGGAGCTGAGCCAGGCGGTGCCGCCGGGGTTGGAGTATGTGCCGGCGCATGTGGAGAACGGGCGGTTGGTGCCCGGGCATTCGGTGCGGCGGACGGCCCCGTGAGTGTTGGGACCGTGACTTCGCCGGCGTATCGGTTTGATCCGTTGCCGGAATTTCTGAGTGATGGGGCGTTGGGCGATGTGTTGGCGGCAGTGCCGCGGGCGCGGATGGTGGGCGGCTGCGTTCGGGATGCGCTGTTGGGTCGGGCGGTGGCGGACATCGATCTGGCGACGCCGGATCCGCCAGAGGTGGTGATGGCGGCGTTGCGGGGGGCGGGGTTGAAGGCGGTGCCGACGGGGTTGGCGCATGGGACGGTGACGGCGGTGGCGCGGCATCTTGGGTTTGAGATCACGACGCTGCGGCGGGATGTGGCCACCGATGGGCGGCATGCGGTGGTGGCGTTTACCGGGGATTGGCGGGCGGATGCGGCGCGGCGGGATTTCACCATCAATGCGATGTCGATGAACGCCGGGGGGGAGGTGTTCGATTATTTTGATGGGTTGGGGGATCTGCGGGCCGGGAAGGTGCGGTTTGTGGGAGTGGCGGCGGAGCGGATTGCTGAGGATTATTTGCGGGTTTTGCGGTTCTTTCGGTTCTTTGCGCGGTATGGGCGGGGGGCGGCGGATGAGGAGGCAATGGCGGCGATTGCGGCGGGGGTTTCGGGGTTGGGGCGGTTGTCGGTGGAGCGGGTTTGGGGGGAGATCAAGCGGATATTGGTGGGGCCTCGGGTGGTGGAGGTTGTTGGGTTGATGCGGGAGTGGGGGGTTTTGGGGGCGGTTTTGCCAGAGGCGGGGAGCGCGGCCGGGTTGGCTTCGGTGGTGGCGGCGGGGGAGCCGGGGGATGCGGTGGTGCGGTTGGCGGCGTTGATTTCGGGGGATGGGGTGGCGGCGCGGTTGCGGCTGTCGGGGGTGGAGGCTGGGCGGTTGGTGGCGTTGAAAGCGACGGTCGTGCCGGGGGATGGGGCAACGGACGATGATTTGCGGCGGGCTTTGGCGGGGACGACGAAGGAGATTTTGATTGGGGCGAGCTGGCTGGCGGGGCGAGGGGATTTGTTGCGGGAGCGGTTGAGTTCGATGGTGGTGCCGGTGTTTCCGCTGAAGGGGCGGGATTTGGCGGGGGTGGCGGCGGGGCCGGGGATGGGGGCGTTGTTGCGGGCGGTGCGGGAGTGGTGGCTGGCGGGCGGGTGTTTGGCGGATCGGGCAGCGTGTTTGGCCGAGGTGCGGCGGTTGGAAAAGTAAGGGCTTGGCTTTTTTGTTTCGATATCAGAATAATATGGTCATGCGGCGGTATTGCGGTCAGGCGGGCTTTGGTTTTCGACCGAAGTTCATGAAGGGGAGGTCGCGCGTGCGGGCTTGGGGATAGAGGGGGAGGAGGGGCGGGAGTTTGGGGCGCGGGGGTTTGGGCGGTTTGGCGGGTTTGGGGCGGGGTGGTTTCGGGGGGCGTTGGAGTTCGGGTGGGAGGGTGACGCCCAGGAGGCGGGCGATGGGGCGCAGGGTGCGGCCGAGCGATTTTAGGGCTTCGGGTGGGGCGGTAGCGAGGAGGGTTTGGGTGGCGGGGTCGCGGAGCAGGTGTTCGAGATGGGAGGTGTAGGCGGCCATGTGGTAGCCGAGTTTTGCGACCAGCCAGGCTTGGGGGTGGGGGATGTAGACGGGGGGTGGGCCGCCCTTTTTGCCGGGTTTTGGGGTGTGGGGGCGGGGGCGGAAGGTGCCTTCGGCGAGGCGGGCCAGGAGGGTGGCCATGCGGCGGGAGGCTGCCACGATGCGGTTGTGCAGCGGGATGGCGAGGGCGGCGAAGATGTGGCTGCGGGCGGAGATGAGTTGGGTGACCGCGTACAGGATGGCGACCAGGCGCGCGGAGACGTCGTTGGCGGCGGGGATCATGGTTGGGTGCGTCCTTTCGCGCGCGGGGGTGAGGTTGCCTAATCGTTCATGATATGTTCTATACGACGATCGGCGGCTCGGCGCAAGAAGTTTTTCTAGGCTGGCGGGGCGTTGGCTCCTCAGGCGCTCGCGGTATCAGAGATGGGCGAGGTGCATGTAGGTGCTGCTGCTGGCGGGATCGAAGCCGAAGCTGTGCCGAAGGGTACCGTTGGCGAGATCGGCGGTGGTGTAGCCGGCCAGGGTCAGAGCGACGGTGGGGGCACCGGGGGCTGTGGCGAGGAGGGTCAGGCCGGTAAAATCGCGGGCGCCGAGATTGTCGAGCCATTCGAGGACGAAATCGGCTTCGTCGATGCCCCAGATGGTGGCGGCGTCGCCGAAACCGAAGTTGGAAATGGTACTCCAGCTCGGGGCGGACGGGTTGTGGGCGTCGACGAAGAACGTGTCCGGGCCGTAGCCGCCGGTGAGGAGGTTCGAGCCGCCGCCGCCATCAAGCACGTTGGTGCCGTGGCGGACGGCGATGGCGTCGTCGCCGCTGCCGGTGCGGATGAACCAGTTCTGGTCCATGGCGGTGACATGCAGGCCGTGGGTGCCGGCGTGGACCCATTGCTTTTCGATGCCGGCGACGGGTCCCTGGTAGAACTCCCAGGCGATCAACGGGGATGGGTCGCCGCCGCTGTTGATGAAGAGTGCGAAGTCGACGATGGCGTCGTCGGGCTGGATGGTGGCCTGGGCGATGGCGGTGTCGATGGCGGTGCCGGGCGAGGGCTTGGAGAGGACGACCTCGAAGGTTTCATGGGTTTCCGCCCAGATGTCGCCGCTGATCGGCACGGCGATGGTCCTGGTGTTCTCGAACGGGCCGAAGCGGAGGGTGCCGCCATGCGAGGCGGTGTGGGCGAAGTCTGGGACATCGGCCGGGTGGGCGCCGCTGCCGCGCAGGGACCAGGTGACGCTGGCGCGCAGGGCGGTGTTGCCCGAGCGGGTGACGGTGAAGGTGAAGGTGGAGGGAGTGCTGTCGGGGTTGCCTTCCGGCAGGGCGGCGTCGATGACGACGATGGCGAGGCGGGCGATCGGGTCGGTCGACGCGGCATCGTCGTTGCCGATGATGCCGCCGGCGGCGGCGGTGGCGGCGACGATGATGCTGTCGGCGCCTGGGTTGCTCAGGGTGACGGTGAAGCCCTCGTCCGGTTCGATGAGGGTATCGCCGGCCACCGGCAAGGTGAGGGTCCGGGCGGTTTGGCCGGCGGCAAAGCTGAGGGTGCCGGACGGCAGCACACCGCCAGCAAAATCCTCGGCCGCGGCGGGATTGGCGCCGCTGCCGGTGACGGCCCAGTCGATGGTGGTGGCGCCGCCGGAGGTCCCGGAATGGGTGATGGTGAAGGTCAGGGGAGTGTTTTCGCCGGTGCCTTCGTGGCGGGCGGCATCGCCGGCGGCAATGGAGAGGACCGAGGCGGGCAGTTCGAAAGTCTTGATGAAGAGGTCGGCGTGGTCGTTCGTGTCGCCGGGGACGAGGGCGGTGGCGTCGCTGGTGAACAGGACGCGGGTGCCGTCCGGCGAAAAGGTGTCGTAGCGCGAGCCGCCGGAGTTGGTTGCGGGGGTGCCGTCGGCGGCGGTGTTGACCCGGACGCTGGCGCCGGTGGCCATGTCCTCGACGAAGAGGTCGAGCATGTAGGCGCCGTACTCGGGGTCGCCGGGGAGGGCGGTGTTGGCATTGCGCCAGAAAAGGGCGCGGGTGCCGTCGGGCGAGCGGGTGGGGCTGCTGAAGATGGTGTCGGTTCTGGTGCGGGTGAGCGCGCCGGTGGCGAGGTTCTTGATGGTACCGATGTCCGTCAGGACGGTGCTGCCATCGGCGGAGAAGGCGTATTCGCGCGGGGCGGCGCTTTCCTGGTCTGCGCCGAAGGCGTTGCTACGGGTGATGGCGCCGGTGGCGAGGTTCTTGATGTACAGATCGGCGGGTTTGCCGGCAGCATCGGGGACGAGGTTGGGGGCCTGGCTGTAGAACAGCACGTGGGAGGCGTCGGGGGAGAATTCGAAATACGCCAGATGGAGGTCGTCGCCGGCGGCCTGGGTGCCGTCGGCGGCGGTGTTGACGCGGGTGATGGCGCCGGTGACGAGGTCCTTGACGAAGAGGTCCCAGATTCCGTTGGTGTCGCCGGGGACGAGATTGCTGGCGGGGCTCAGGAAGAGGACGCGCGTGCCGTCGGCAGAGATGTCGGGGTGGTTCCAGTCGGGGACGATGCCGCCGGCGTTGGCCTGGGTGCCGTCGGCGGCGGTGTTGACGCGGGTGATGGCGCCGGTGGCGAGGTCCTTGACGAAGAGGTCGTCGGCATTGTTGGTGTCGTCGGGGACGAGCGTCCAGTTGCTGCTCTCGAACAGCACGCGGGTGCTGTCGGGGAAGAAACGGGGGTTGTTCAGGTAGTGCCACGACGACTGGCTGCCGTCGGCGGCGGTGTTGACGCGGGTGATGGCGCCGGTCGTCAGGTCCTTGGCGAAGATATCCTGGTATTCGTTGGTGTCGCCGGGGACGAGGTTGGAGGCGGTGCTGGTGAACAGGACGCGGGTGCCGTCGGGCGAGAAGGCGTTGAAGGACAGCCAGCTATAGCCGTTCGCCTGGGTTCCGTCGGCGGCGGTGTTGACGCGGATGATGGCGCCGGGAGTCGGGGGCATCGGTGCGCGTCCTTGCCGTGGGGTCGCAGGTCGACCGCCGCGCGTGGGCGGGACGCAGCAGGGCGCATCGTATCAGGGACAAGGTTTCGGGACGGTTACACGTTTGCCGACCGTCGGCGCGCTTATTGGATAAAGTTTCTTTGGTTCTTTCTTTTCAAAGAAAGAACATGCTTGCTTCGACCTTTGCGGGGCGAGGGGTCCAAGAGCCCCCCTCCGGCTCCCCCCGCCCAAGCGCGAGGGGAGAGAAGGTTTGTGCTGGCTTGGTAGCTTTAGGCGGCGTCGACTTCGGCGCTGCGGCGTTCGTGGCGTTTGCGTTCGTTGGGGTCGAGGAAGCGTTTGCGCAGGCGGATGGCGGTGGGGGTTACTTCGACGAGTTCGTCGTCTTCGATGTAGGCGATGGCTTGTTCGAGGCTCATGCGGCGGGGCGGGATGAGGAGCATGGCCTCGTCCTTGCCGGCGGCGCGGATGTTGGTGAGCTTCTTTTCTTTGATGGCGTTGACGTCGAGGTCTGAGTCCCGGGAGTGTTCGCCGAGGATCATGCCGAGGTAGATTTTGTCGCCGGGGTCGACGAAGAGGGTGCCGCGTTCCTGGAGGTACCAGAGCGAGTACTGGATGGCCTGGCCGTCGGCGTTGGAGATCAGCGAGCCGTTGCGGCGGCCTTCGATGGTGCCGGCCCAGGGCTCATAGCCCTTGAAGATGCGGTTCATGATGCCGGTGCCGCGGGTGTCGGTGAGGAATTCGCCGTGGTAGCCGATGAGGCCGCGCGAGGGCATGTGGAAGGTCAGGCGGACCTTGCCGCCGCCGGAGGGGCGCATGTCCTGCATGACGCCTTTTCGCTTGCTCAGCTTTTCGACGACGATGCCGGTGTATGGCTCGTCGACGTCAACGAGGACTTCTTCCATCGGCTCTTCGCGGTCGCCGGTTTCGGGGTTTTGGCGGGTGAGGACGCGTGGGCGGCCGATGGTGAGTTCGAAGCCTTCGCGGCGCATGGTCTCGATGAGGACGCCGAGCTGGAGTTCGCCGCGGCCGGCGACTTCGAAGGCTTCGGATTCGTTGGATTCGGTGACCTTGATGGCGACATTGCCTTCGGTTTCGCGGAACAGGCGGTCACGGATCTGGCGGGAGGTGACTTTCTTGCCTTCGCGGCCGCCGAGCGGGCCGTCGTTGATGCGGAAGGTCATGGCCAGGGTGGGCGGGTCGACCGGGGTCGCGGGCAGCGGGCCTGACACGGCGGGGTCGCAGATGGTGTCGGGGATGGTGGCGTCGGTCATGCCGGCGATGGCGATGATGTCGCCGGGCTCGGCTTCCTCGATGTTGACGCGGTCGAGGCCGCGGAAGCCCATCAGCTTGGTCAGGCGGCCGGTTTCGACGACGGTGCCGTCGGAGCGCAGGACTTTCAGCGGCATGTTGAGGCGCGGGCGGCCCTGTTCGACGCGGCCTGTGAGCACGCGGCCGAGGAAGTTGTCGTAGTCGAGGATGGAGGCGATCATGGCGAAGGGCGCGTTCTGGTCGCGGACGGGGGGGTTCACGTGGCGCAGGACCAGGTCGAACATCGGGGCGAGATCGGTGCGGGGGTCATCCAGCGAGACAACGGCCCAGCCCTGGCGGCCCGAGGCGTAGAGCATGGGGAAGTCGAGCTGGCCGTCATCCGCGCCGAGGGCTGCGAAGAGGTCGAACATTTCCTCATGGACTTCGTCCGGGCGGGCGTCCTGGCGGTCGATCTTGTTGACGACGACGATGGGCTTGATGCCCTGGGCGAGGGCCTTGGTGAGGACGAACTTGGTTTGGGGGAGGACGCCTTCGGCGGCGTCGACCAGGACGATGGCGCCGTCGACCATGTTCAGGATGCGCTCGACCTCGCCGCCGAAATCGGCGTGGCCGGGGGTGTCGACGATGTTGATGCGGGTGCCCTTCCAGGACACGGCGGTGCATTTGGCCAGGATCGTGATGCCGCGTTCGCGTTCGAGGTCGTTACGGTCGAGCGCCCGTTCGGCGACCTGCTGGTGTTCGCGGAAGGCGCCGGACTGTTTCAGGAGCTGGTCGACGAGGGTGGTCTTGCCATGATCGACGTGCGCGATGATGGCGATGTTGCGGATTTCCATGGGGCGTCCGGACGTGCAAGAGGGGGGCGCGACCGGATGACCGTGCCCGTTATGTTGCGGTGCACATAGGGGAGACCGGGCGGGAAAGCGAGGAAAACCGGCGGGGGGCTGCGTTGCGTATGAAGGTTTTTCTTAGCGCGCGCCCTGGTGGCTGAGGACGACGCGCACGGTCAGCGCCAAGATCAGCAGGTCGAGCAGCAGGGAGCGGTGGCGCAGGTAATAGAGGTCGTATTCCAGCTTGCGGCGGGCGTCCTCGACGGAGCTGCCGTAGCGGAAGCGGACCTGGGCCCAGCCGGTGATGCCGGGTTTTACGGCAGCGCGGTCGTGGTAGCCGGGGATTTCGCGGGCGAGGAGTTCGACGAAATGCGGGCGCTCGGGGCGGGGACCGACGAGGGACATGTCGCCGCGCAGGACGTTGAGCAGCTGCGGCAGTTCGTCGATGCGGCTGCGGCGCAGCAGGGCGCCGATGCGGGTGATGCGGGGGTCGTTGACGGTGGCCCAGACGGGGCCGTTGGGCTCGGCGTCGGTGCGCATGGTGCGGAATTTCAGCACGTGGAAGGGTGCGCCGTGCTGGCCGATGCGGATCTGTCGGAACAGGACCGGGCCGCCGCCTTCGAGGCGGATGGCGACGGCGGTGACGAGCATCAGCGGCAGGGTCAGGGCGAGCAGGGCGGTGCAGAAGGCGATTTCGGCGAGCCGGCGGACGAAGGCGGCAAGCGGGTTGCATGATACGGCGGCCGGTGCCGGCTGCCAGTCAACGGCCATCCGGCGCAAGTCGGGCCTGGTAAGAACGTTGGTCATCGTGGCCTCGCTGGAGAGTCGTGGAACAGATCGACTGCCGGGGGATGGCAGCAACCTCCCCCGGCAGCTTCTTGGTCAGGCGGCGGCGGTTGCCGCGACGGTCGCGCGGCGGCGAACCGCGGCGAGACCGATGAGGCCGGCGCCGAGGAGCGCCATCGACGCGGGCTCGGGCACCAGCGAGGTGGGGCCGGGGTCGGACGAGAAGGTGCCGGTTCCCGAGGCGTTGAAGGTGCCAATGGCCGGCCGCGCCTGGGAGCCCACGACAGGGCCCGTGGCGAAGTTCGGGATCAGCGAGGACAGGCTGAAGCTGGCGTTCTGCGATGTCTGGCCGGCGAAGCTCAGATATGCCGAGGTCATGGTCAGCTGAGTGAGATTGCCGAGGTTGGAGCTGGCGTTGACGCCGGCGCCGGTGGAGCCGACCGTGGACCGGAGCTGGGCGCCACTGGTGGACGGGTCGCCGTCCACCGCGAAGGTGCCGGAGAGCAGGTTTGTGCCCGGTACCGCGCCGGCGTCGATGAACGAGAAGGTTCCAGCATATCCGGCCTGGACGAAGGAGTCACCGATGCTGCAATTGATGCCGCAGTTGCCCAGCGAGTTGCTGGTGGCAGTCAGCGAGAAGGTGGCGAGTTCGGGGCCGACGAAGGGCAGGCCAAGAACGCCGGAGAACGACATGAACACGTTGCTGTTCGCCGTGACGGTGGTGGTGCCGCCGGCGTTGGTGGTGATCGCCCAGGCCTGTTGGGCGCCGTTCTGCTGTATGTATTGGGCGAAGGTGACCGGAACGGCGGCGGCGGGTGACACCGTCGCTGCCGCGAGGATGCCGCAGGCGACGGCATGGGGGATGAGACGGAGTGGTAGCGGACGCATATGGATGAACCTTTTCTTGTGAACGCGATGCTGAATCAAGGAGTGCCCAGCGGGGCGAGTAGGCAGGCGACAAAAATGCGCCACACCGAAATTGACCATCGCGATTGCGACAAAAAATCACCAGCGTCGGAAAATACCCACGCGAATATCGGCTTATTAGATTGTATGCGGATGTTCGATCATAACATAAATAATCTCGTCATCTCGGCATTCTGGCGCCGTTACATTTGGTTTCATACGATATTTTCTTGAATATCGAAGTTTTTTCAAAGAGACCGAGTGAAATGTTTCGGAGCAGGATTTTTGTTGCGTATATTTATCGTTTTGATGGCCCGAATTCGTTCCTGGTGACGAGGCGATTGCCAGGGCGAGCAAGGGCAGTGGATTTATATCGGTCATCAAATTGATGACCCAAGGAAACAGAATGGGCTCTGCCCAAAACCGGACAGGGCCCAGCCCCTGGACCCTATTGCGAAAAAACCCAGGGCAAAGCCCTTCCCTTACTTGCGCTGGAGCCGCGCCATTTCGCGGGACAAGTCGCGCAGCGGACGGGCGCCATAGTGGCTGATGACCTCGGCCGCCGCGATGCTGCCCAGGGTGGCGCATTGCTTGATCGACAGGCCGCGTGCGTGGGCGGCGAGGAAGCCGGCGGCGTAGGCGTCGCCGGCGCCGGTGGTGTCGACGACCTGGGTGGGTTCGGCGGGGACGAGGACGGTTTCGCCGCCTTTGATGATCATGCTGCCGTTTTCGCTCATGGTGATGGCGGCCAGCGCCACGTCATGGCGGGCGAGGTTGGCGGCTTCGGCGTGGGTGTTGGTTTCGTACAGGGCGGCGATTTCTGCTTCGTTGGCGAAAAGGATGTCGATGTGGCCGGCGACCAGTTCGCGGAAGGCAACGCGGTGGCGGTGGACGCAGAAGGGGTCGGACAGGGTGAGGGCGACCTGGCGGCCGGCGGCGTGGGCGGCGGCGGCGGCCTTGTAGAAGGCGGCCTGGGCTTCGGGGGGGTCGAACAGGTAGCCTTCGAGGTAGGTGACGGCGGCGTTTGCGACCAAAGCGGGATCGACATCGTCGGGGCCGAAGGTGACGCAGGCGCCGAGAAAGGTGTTCATGGTGCGTTGGCCGTCCTGGGTGACGGCGATCAGGCAGCGGGCGGTGGGGGCGCCACTGGTGGCGGGCGGGGTGGGGAAGTGGACGCCCACGGCGCTGATGTCGTGGCGGAAGACGCTTCCGAGCGTGTCGTTGGCGACCTTGCCGAGATAGGCGACTTTTGCGCCGAGGAGGGCGGCGACGGCGCAGGTGTTGGCGGCCGAGCCGCCGCTGCTTTCGGTGCCGGCGGGGAGGTCGGCATAGAGGCGTTCGGCGGTGGCGGCGTCGATCAGGGCCATGGCGCCCTTGTGCATGTCGTGCTTGGAGAGGAAGGCTTCCGGCACCGGGGCGAGGACATCCACTATGGCGTTGCCGATGCCCAGTATGTCGTAGGTGGGGGATTGGGGCATCATGGCTCTCCGCTGCGTCATCAGGCGGTCGCGTAACATCACGGACGGCACCCGGCAACCATGACCACAGGACGACCATCGGCGAGCTTGCTGGCGATTGGCCAGTTGGATGACTCCGCATTCCTTGGCGCGGTGTTGCGCAGCGTGGGCGGGGCCCTGCTAGCGCTGGCGTTGGTCGGGGCGGGGTTTGCCTGGGGCGGGGCGCGGCTGGCGGCCACTTGGGCAGCGAGCTGGCCGACGCTGGCGGGCGGGCTGGAGTGGTTGGCCGGGGTGGCGGGGTTGGCTGGGGCGGTGGTGCTGGGGCTGATCCTGTTCGTGCCGCTGGCGACGGCGATCGCGACGCTGTTTGTCGACCGGGTGGCGATGGCCGTCGAGCGGCGGCATTACCCGGATTTGCCCCCGGGGATGCCGGCTAGCCTGACGGCGCAGGTTTGGGACGGCGCCATGCTGGGGGTGCTGGTTCTGGCGATGCAGGTGTTGGCGCTGGTGGTGTCGGTTGTGATCCCGGGGGTGGGGCTGATCGTCGGCTGGCTGGTGGCGGCCTGGGCGATCGGGCGCGGGTTGTTCATGGCGGTGGCGTTGCGGCGTTGCGAGCGCGGGGTGGCGTTGATGCTGTATCGGCGGCGGCGGTTTTCGGTGCTGGTGCAGGGCGGGCTGGTGGCGGCGGCGGGGCTGGTGCCCGGGCTGAACCTGGTGGCGCCGGTGTTGGGATTGGCGGCGATGGTGCATGTGTTGGGGCGGGATGCGCCGATCGCGAGCCGGAATGGGGCCTTGGTTGGGTTGTCCCATCGGCCTCCCGTGTGATAGCCGAAGGCTCAGGCTTCATTTTCTGGATCGGACTGAGCCGTGTTCAAGCGACGCAAACCCGAAGAGCCGCCGGCCGAAGTGCCGGCCGCGCCAGTGCCCATGAGCACGGGCCCCGCTGCCACCCCCCCGCGTCCGGCCGATTCGGGCCTCGGCGTTCCGCCCTTTCGCCCCGCGCCCCCCAAGGAGGCACCACCGATGAGCCGCCCGCCCTTCCCCGCCGCCCCCCAGCTTCCCTCTCAGCCCCTTGGCGCCGCGCCGCCGCAAGGCCAGCAGGCGGTGCAGCAGCAGCGCCCGGCCGGCAACCGCGCGCCCGCCGAACGCCGCACCATGGTGATCGGCCGCGGCATCAGCGTGCACGGCACCATCCAGGACGCCGAGCGCCTGGAAGTGCAGGGCATCGTGGAGGCCAAGATGATCCATGCCACCGAGCTGGCGATCACTCAGGGCGGCATGTTCCGCGGCGAGGTCGAGGTCGAAGACGCCGAGATCGCCGGGACCATCGACGGCATCCTGACCGCGCGCAACTCGCTGATCGTGCGCGCGACCGGGCGGGTGCTGGGCACGGCCCGCTGCCGGCGCCTGCAGGTGGAGGATGGCGGTCAAATCACCGGTCAGATCGAGATGATCACCGACGCACGGCCCTCCGAAGCCGCCGCGACGGCCGAGCCGAGCCGTTCGGTCGACCCGACCGCCTGATCATGGCGGCCGGGATGGCGAGGGCGTGGTTTGCCGTCCTCGTTCTCATGGCGGGCTGCGCCGCACCTGCGCCGCTGAAGGCACCGCCAGCGCCCACGCCGGTCGTGCAGGGCGACGTGAACGTGGCCACGCCGACGCTGCTGGAGCTGCGGGCGCCGGAGCTGCGGGCGCGCTTCGGCGAGCCGGGGCGGGCGCGGCGCGATGGCGGGGCGGAGATCTGGAACTACGAGGCGCCGGGCGTGTGCCGCCTCAACCTGGTGCTGCAGCGTGAGCGAGGCGGGCTGAAGGTGGTGCATGCGCAGGCGCGCATGGCTGGCGGCGGGACCGAGGCCGCGTGTCTGCGCGGGTTGGAGCGGCGGTCGTAAGCCTGGCCGTCAGCGTCCCGCGGGCGGATCGAGCCGGGTATTTGCCGCGCGCGCCGCTTCCTGTTCGCGGGCGAGCTGGTCGCGCTGTTTTTCGCCCTTGGTGCGGCCGTGCAGGATGCGGTTCTGCTGCGCCTCGGCGGCGCGTGTTTCGGCGGCGCGCTGTTTCTTCACCCGGCGGAGGTTGACGATTTCGGCCATGCCGCCATCCTGCTGAGCGCACCGCTACCGCACAAGGGGGAACACACCATGAGCCAGTTCATCACACTCACCGCCCAGGACGGGCACACGCTGTCAGCCTGGCAGACCGGACCGCAGGATGCCCGCGTCGGCATGGTGGTGATCCAGGAGATCTTCGGGGTCAACAACCACATGCGCAACATGTGCGAAAAGTTCGCAGCCCAGGGCTATGCGGTGATCGCGCCGGCGCTGTTCGACCGCACCACCCGCGGCGTCGAACTCGGCTACACCGCCGATGACGTCACCGCCGGGCGCAACCTGCGCGGCACCCTGTCGGACGCCGAAGTGATGATGGACGTGGACGCGGCGGCCAATGCGCTGGGTAGCCGCAAGCTCGGGATCGTTGGGTACTGCTTCGGTGGGACGGTGGGCTGGTGGGGGGCGACGCGTTCCAACAAGTTCGCCGCCGCCAATGGGTGGTACGGCGGCGGCGTGGCGGGCACGCGCATGGAACGCCCTGGCTGCCCGGTGCAGTTGCATTTCGGCGAGAAGGATACCGGCATTCCGCTGACCGATGTCGAGGCCATCCGCGCCGCGCAACCCGGCGCAGAGGTGTTCGTCTATCCGGGCGCGCAGCATGGGTTTGGTTGCGATGAGCGCGGGAGTTTCTCGGCGCCGGATGCGGCCTTGGCGCATGAGCGGACGTTTGCGTTTTTTGCCAAGAACCTGAAGTAAGCAAGCGCGTTCTTTTTTGAAAAAAAGAACCAAAAAACTTTCATCCATTGGGCTTAGCCTAAATGGGTGAAAGTCTTTTTGCTTCTTTTTCTACAGAAAAAGTAGATTCTTCCTACGTCTTCCTTCCCGCCCGGTGCTCCGTGAATACCAGGAAAACCCCCGCCGCCAGGATGATACCCGCACCGGCATAGACCGCCAGCGGCGGGCGGTCGGCGAAGATCAACCAGCCGAGCGAGAACGCCCAGATCAGGCCGCTGTATTCCACCACCGCCATCACCGCCACCGGCGCCCGTCGAATGGCGGCGAACTGCACCAGCTGGCCCCCGGCCGCGATCGTGCCGGTGAACACCAGCAGGAACAGCTCGAGCGGCGTCGGCGTCACCCAGACATAGGCGGTCCAGCCAGCGGTCGCCACCAGCGAGAAGGCGTTCTGCACCAGCATCTGCACCAGCGGCCCCTCATACCGAACGATCTGGCGCATCAGGATCACCGCATAGGCCCACAGCACCGCCGCGGTCATGACCAGCCCGATCGCCCAGGCCGGTGTCTCGCCCACCAGCAGGCCGCGCGGGTCGGCCGCCACCACCACGCCCGCGAAGCTGAGAAAGATCGACACCCAGCGCACCGTGCTGACCCGCTCGCCCAGGATCTGGATGGCCAGCAGCGTGGTCAGGATCGGGGCGGCGAAATACAGCGTCATCATCTGCGCAAACGGCAAATGCGGCGAGGCGGTGAAGTAGCACAGCCAGGCGATCAGGGTGATCGCCGAACGGAACAGCATCCGCTTCAGCACCGGCGAGGCCAGCGTCGCCGCCACCGCCGCGCCGCGCCCGACGACCAGGCAGCCGACGGTGATGGTCAGGCTGCGGAAGAACAGCGCCTGGGCCACCGGCAGGCTGGCCGCGAGAAACTTGTAGGTCGCATCATTCAGCGCGAACAGCGCATAGGCACCGACCCCAAGCAGCATGCCGGTGATCACGCTGTCGGATTTCATGGCGCTCCCTCATTCGGCCGCCGAGCGCAGCGCTGCTCCCGCGGCAAGCGGGCACAGCGGCAAGGCCGCAGCGAGCAACGCCGACAAGAGCAGCAGATGCGGCCGTGCCGCCAGCCCCACCGACGCCGCATCCGCCGCCGCCACGCCAAAGATCAACACCGGCGCCGCCAAAGGCAGCACCAGAAGCGGCAACAAAACCCCGCCCCGCCGCGCGCCCAGCACAATCGCCGCCCCGAGCGTGCCCAGCAGCGATAGCACCGCCGTGCCCGGCACCAGCCCGAGCAACAGGGCCGGGATCGCCTCGTCCGGCATGCGCAGCATCACCGCCAACGGCCCCGCCGCCAGCACCAGCGGCAATCCCGTCACCAGCCAATGCGCCACTGCCTTGCCCAAGGCCACCCCAGCCGCCGGCAGGCCCGAGAGCAGCAAAAGATCGAGCGACCCATCCTCATGATCCGCGCCAAACAACCGGTCCAACGGCAACAACGCCGCCAGCAAGGCGCAAACCCAGACAATCCCCGGCGCAATGCGCCCAAGCGTTTCCGGCGCCGGCCCAATCGCCAACGGAAACAACGCCCCCGCCAACAGAAAAAACATCACCGCCGCCAAGGAATCGCTGCCATGACGCAGCGAAAGCCGCAGCTCGCGCGCCAGCAGCCGAGTCAACGCGCTGCCCTCCGCAAATGAATAAAAGTTTTTTGGTTCTTTTTTTCAAAAAAGAACTTCTTTTTGAAAAAAGAAGCAAAAACTTTTGTCCATTTTTTGCCCGTGCTCATGCGTCCATCCGCAGGCTGGCGGCGTCGGCCAGGGGCAACGGCAGGTGGGTGGCGGCCAGGACCACGCCGCCACGCCCACGGTGTTCGGCCAACAGGCCCCCGAGGCTATCGACCGAGGCGACATCCAACCCCAGCGTCGGTTCATCCAGCAGCCAGATCGGCGCCGTGGTCAGCACCAGCCGGGCCAGGGCCAGGCGCCGCTTCTGCCCGGCGGACAGCATCCGCGCCGGCAGGCCCGCCAACCGCCCAATCCCCATGCGATCCAATGCCCCGTCCACCGCCGCCGGCGTGCCCCAGAACGCAAGGTTCTCCGCCGCCGACAAGCCGGGCTTTACCGCATCTTGATGGCCAAGATACGCCACCCGACCGGCATGGTCGATCCGGTCCGCCAGCGCATCCGTGCCGTTCCAAAGGATGCGCCCGGACTCCGCCCGCCCCAGCCCGGCCAGCACGCGCAACAGCGTGGATTTGCCGGAACCATTCGGCCCTTCCAACAACAGCGCCCCGCCCGGCGGTACGGAAAACCCGATACCGGCGAACACCAGCCGCTCGCCCCGGATCGCCGCCAACCCTTCCGCCTGCAAGCCGCCCTGCGGCACGTTCATCGCTCCACCACAGGCTGCGCCTCACCGATCCATCAGGCTGCCCGGACCGGCGACGGCCGGCCGCCCAACCATGAACGCCGCCGCGCCGCAGACCAGGCACAGCCCGCAAGACAGCATCAGCACCGCTGTATAAGCCCCGGTCAAGTCGGCGCTGACCGCGAATGGCAACGGCCCGAACGCCGCGCCGCCAACGCCGAATACATATGAGGCGCCGCGGATCGCGCCGAGATGGTCCCGCCCAAAATACTGCGCGTAGCCCGCCGCGTTGATCGCCTGTTGGGCACCATAGGCACCGCCAAGACAAAGAGCATAGAGCCAGCTCGCGGGACCCGCCCCGGCCAGCACCGGCAAGGCGCAGGCCACCGCCAGCATCATCATTGATACCGGCACCATCCGCCGCGGCTCCCAGCGGTCCAGCATGATCCCGCTCGCCAGGGTCGCTGCCGCCTGCACCCCGCCGAGCAGCGACAGCAGCTGCACCGCCTGGCCCCGGCTGACGCCCGCGGTCGCCATGATCGAGAAATGGTTCAACAGCATCCCGGTGCCGATGGCATTCATGAGGAAGCCCGCCGCGCACAGCAACCAAAACAAACCCGTGCCCAGCGCCTGCTTGCGGGTGAATGACGGCTCCGCCCGGGCCATGCCGCCCACCGGCGCAAGCCCGGCATCGACGGCCAAGCCATATTTCTCCGGCCGGTCGCGGAACACCACGGCAATCACCGGCAGCACCGTCACGGCAACCAGCAGCCCGATCGCCAGATAGGCGCCGCGCCAGCCATGGCTCGAGACCAGCAGGTCGAACAGCGGCGGCAGGAGCGTGGACCCCGCTGCAAGCCCCAGGCTGGACGCCGCCGCCGCAATGCCGCGGCGCTGGACGAACCACAGGTTGATGACGTGCTGGCTCACCAGGCTGAGCCCGCCGATCGCCGCGCCGCGGAGCAATCCAAAGCCAACCAGCAGCATCGCCGCCGAATCGACCAGCGCCATGAACGCGCATGCCAGGGCGAGTGCGGCTGCCAGGATCGTGCCGGTAAGGCGCGGCCCCCGCCGGTCGATCCAGCGCCCGATCAACGGCGCCGGCAAGATCCCTGCCAGCGTCCCCGCCGCATAGGCGATCGAGGCCCAGCTGCGCGAAACCCCGAGATCCGCCGTCACCGGGTCGAAGAACACCGAGACCCCTGCCGTCTGGCCGGGCACCGTCATGAAGGCCCCCAGCGTGCCGGAAGCGAGGATCAGCCAGCCGTAATGAATGGGAAACGTCTTGATCGCTACAACTCCATGGTCACGCCCGCTGGTCCCACGTTGCAACCGACCTCCGCCGTGTGGACGGATCGGGTCTTATGGGCTAATCCCGCGCGCGGAACCACCGGGCACATGGAGCGGGACCTCAGCGTCCGCGCCGCGCGCCACATCAGTGAAGAGAGCCTCCATGAAGAGCATTGGCCGGGACAGCCTCAACACCCAGCGCACACTGACGGTGGCGGGCAAGACCTACACCTATTTCTCCATCCCCGAGGCGGCGAAGGCGATCGGCGACGTGTCGCGCTTGCCGGTCAGCCTGAAGGTGCTGCTGGAGAACGTGCTGCGCTTCGAGGACGGCCAGGCCTACACGGTGGAAGACGCCAAGTCGGTCGCCGGCTGGCTGGCCAAGGCAAGCTCGGACAAGGAAGTGCCGTTCAAGCCCGCACGCATCCTGATGCAGGACTTCACCGGTGTCCCCGCGGTGGTCGACCTGGCCGCCATGCGCGACGGCATCCTCCGCCTGGGCGGCAACCCGGACAAGGTGAACCCGCTGGTCCCCGTCGACCTCGTCATCGACCACTCGGTCATGGTGGACTACTCCGCCACCGCCGACAGCGCTCGCAAGAACGAGGATGTCGAGTTCGAGCGCAATGGCGAGCGCTACACCTTCCTGCGCTGGGGCTCGACTACCTTCGACAATTTCCGCGTCGTCCCGCCCGGCACCGGCATCTGCCACCAGGTGAACCTGGAATACCTCGCCCAGGCGGTCTGGACCGCCGATCTCAACGGCAAGACCTTCGCCTATCCGGACACGCTGTACGGCACCGACAGCCACACCACCATGGTCAACGGCATGGGCGTGCTCGGCTGGGGCGTCGGCGGCATCGAGGCCGAGGCGGCCATGCTCGGCCAGCCGATCGCCATGCTGATCCCCGATGTCATCGGCTTCCGCCTCGACGGCCGCCTGCCAGAAGGCGCGACCGCCACCGACCTGGTGCTCACGGTGACCCAGATGCTGCGCAAGAAGGGCGTGGTCGGCAAGTTTGTCGAGTTCTACGGGCCCGGCCTGGACCAGATGTCGCTGGCCGATCGCGCCACCATCGCCAACATGGCCCCGGAATACGGCGCCACCTGCGGCTTCTTCCCGGTCGACCGCGTGACTATCGACTATCTGCGCCTGTCCGGCCGCGACGAGGACCGCATCGCCCTGGTGGAAGCCTATTGCAAAGCCCAGGGCATGTGGCGCGACCCCACCACCCCGGACCCGGTCTTCACCTCCACGCTGGACCTCGACATGTCCACCGTGCTGCCGAGCCTGGCCGGCCCGAAGCGCCCGCAGGACCGCGTGCTGCTCAAGGACGCCTCCACCGCCTTTCGCATGGAGCTGACCAAGAGCCTGGGCGTGGCCGCCAATGACGCCGACAAGAAAGTGGCCGTCGCCGGCAAGAACTACGAAATCACCCATGGCGACGTGGTGATCGCCGCCATCACCTCCTGCACCAACACCTCCAACCCCTATGTCATGGTCGCCGCCGGCCTGGTCGCCC
Source organism: Asaia bogorensis (assembly GCA_945869965.1). GTDB lineage: Bacteria > Pseudomonadota > Alphaproteobacteria > Acetobacterales > Acetobacteraceae > CAMDGX01. The sequence goes on along the minus strand of CAMBRC010000016.1, from coordinate 10,646 downwards.
GCAAGGCCCGCGCCCTTGGCCTTACGCCCAAGCCCTGGGTCAAGACCTCGCTCGCCCCGGGCTCCCAGGTGGTGACCGAATACCTCGACAAGTCCGGCCTAACCGCCGACCTCGACGCGCTGGGCTTCCAGACCGTCGGCTATGGCTGCACCACCTGCATCGGCAATTCCGGCCCGCTGGACGAAGCCATCGCCGACGCCATCGAGGACAACCAGCTCGTCGCCGTCTCGGTGCTCTCGGGCAACCGCAACTTCGAGGGCCGGGTGCACGCCAACGTGCGCGCCAACTACCTCGCCAGCCCGCCGCTGGTGGTGGCCTACGCCCTGCTCGGCACCATGAACGTCGACATCGCCACCGCCCCCCTGGGCATTTCCCGGGATGGCAAGCCGGTTTTTCTCAAGGACATCTGGCCCTCCAACAAGGAGATCGCCGACACCGTGGCCGCCAGCGTCGGCCGCGCCCAGTTCCTCAAGCGCTACGGCGAAGTCTTCAAAGGCCCGAAGCAGTGGCAGGCGATCCAGGTCGAGGCCGGCGCCCAGACCTATCGCTGGTCGGACAGCTCAACATACGTGAAGAACCCGCCCTATTTCGACGGCATCACCATGGAGCCCACCCCCAAGGGCGACATCAAGGGTGCCCGCATCCTCGCCGTCCTCGGCGACTCCATCACCACCGACCACATCTCGCCTGCCGGCAACATTCGCAAGACCTCGCCGGCCGGCGAATACCTGCTGGAGCGCCAGATCCCCGCCCATGACTTCAACAGCTACGGCGCCCGCCGCGGCAACCACGACATCATGATGCGCGGCACCTTCGCCAACATCCGTATCCGCAACGAGATGCTGAGCGGCGTCGAAGGCGGCATGACCCGCGTCGGTGCCTCCGCCCCCACCTCGATCTACGACGCCGCGATGAAGTTCAAGGCGCAGGGCATCCCGCTCGTCGTCTTCGGTGGCAAGGAGTACGGCACCGGCTCGTCGCGCGACTGGGCCGCCAAAGGCACCGCACTCCTGGGCGTCCAGGCCGTCATCGTCGAAAGCTTCGAGCGTATCCACCGCTCCAACCTGGTCGGCATGGGCGTGCTGCCGCTCACCTTCAAGGACGGCACCGACCGCAAAACCCTGGGCATCACCGGCGACGAAACCCTGGATATCCTGGGCCTCGACGCCCTCGCCCCGCGCATGGAACTGCAACTGATCATCCATCGCGCCAACGGCACCACCGATACCGTGCCCCTGCTCTGCCGCGTCGATACCCTGGACGAAGTGTCCTACTACCGCCACGGCGGCATCCTGCACTACGTGCTGCGCGAGATGGCGAAGGCGGCTTGAGGCTCAGCAAGGAAGGCGAGGGCTCTGCCCTCGACCCGCTGGGGCCTGAGGCCCCAGACCCCCATTCTTTAAGGGCTTTCGGCGCAGGGGGGCATCGAGACCTTCATGAAGATCTCGATGCCCCCCTGCGCCGAAGGCCCTTATGGTTGAGGTCCAGGGTCTCGGACCCTGGTGGGGTCCGGGGCAAAGCCCCGGTCTTGCCTTGCTAACGCCGGGCCCCCTCGCCACCTATCGCGCCCGCGTGGCGCAGGGCGAGTTGGCCGCCGATCCGGCGCAGGAAGACGCGGCGATGCGGCTTCAGGCGTTGTGGGAGACTCTGCGCGGCTATGACCCGCCGCCGCCGGTGCCTGTCGCCAAGCCTGGCCTGTTGGGCAGGTTGTTCGGACGCAAGCCGCCCGAAGGGCCGCCGGCGCCGATGGGCTTGTATCTCGTGGGCCAGGTCGGGCGCGGCAAGTCGATGCTGATGGATTTGTTTTTCGCCGCCGCCGAGGTGCCACGGCGCCGGCGCATCCATTTCCACCGGTTCATCCAGGAAGCCCATGCCCGCTTCCATGCCCACAAGCGCGCGCATCCGGAGATTGTTGACCCGATCCCGCCTTTGGCTGACCGCATCGCTGCGGAGGCGTCGCTGCTGTGCTTTGACGAATTCCAGGTCCACGACATCGCCGACGCCCTGATCCTGGGCCGGCTGTTCGAGGCGCTGTTCGCCCGCGGGGTGGTGATGGTGTCGACCTCCAACACCGCGCCGGATGATCTGTTTCGCGGCCAGCCCGGGCGGGACGCGTTTCTGCCCTTCATCGCCATCCTGAAGAACCACGTGGCGGTTTACGAACTTGATTCCGCGCGCGACTTCCGCCGCCAACGCCTGCGCGGCATGGCCACCTGGCACGTCCCGCCCGACAGCCGGGCGGACTCGGCGCTGGACGAGGTGTTCGCCGCGATGGGTGGCGGCGAGACCCCGCGCCCGATCGACCTCATCGTGATGGGCCGTACCCTGCGCGTGCCCCTGGCCGCCGGAAAAGTCGCCCGCTTCGATTTCGAAGCGCTGTGCGGCACCGCGCTCGGCGCCGGCGACTACCTGGCAATCGCTGGGCGCTTCCATACCGTGGTGCTGGACGGCGTCCCCCGCCTGTCGCCCGACAATTTCGACAAGGCGCGGCGCTTCATCGTGCTGGTGGACACGCTGTACGACCACCACGTGAAACTCTACGCCTCAGCCGACGCCATGCCGGACCAGCTCTACATGCGCGGGGAGAACGCGGCGATGTTCGAACGCACCGCCTCCCGCCTGGAAGAAATGCGCAGCCAGGAATACCTCGATGGGGAGCACCTCGGGTAAGGCCGAGGGAAGCAAGGCCAGGGGCCTTGCCTTCATTCAGTCTTCCGAAGGTGCCGCCGCGATGGGGATTTCGCGGACTTCTACCTGGGCGCCGGGTTGGTCGCCGAAGCCCGGCTGGGATTCGTTGTCGTCGCTCTCGTTGCCGTCGCGGTTGTAGCGTTGGCCGCCCTGTTGGGCTTGCGGGCCGCCTTGTTGCTGGACGGCCTGGTTCATGGCGTTGACGATGCGGAAGTAGTGCTCGGCGTGTTGGAAGTAGCTTTCAGCCATCACCCGGTCACCGGAGCTTGAGGCGTCGCGGCCGAGTTGGAGGTATTTCTCGAACAGCTGCTGGGCGGTCCCGCGGACGCGCAGGTCGGGGCCGGAGCTGTCGAAGACGTGATTGCGGTTGAGCGGGATGTTGCCGCCGCTGTGGTGCCGGATCGGGGCGCCACCGCCACCGCCACCGCCACCTCCGCCGCCACCGCTGCGAAAGTTACGTCCCCGTGAGCGTTTCATGTTCATCGGCTTGCTGAAGCACTTTCATGTTTCGGGCGGATCGGGGTGTTGCGGTTCCGTGTTGGAGCCGTGTGCTTAGTTCCCCGGCAGCGACGGCATCAGTCGGACGCTGCGGAATTCGGGGGGCGCCGGACCGGCCAAGGGGCTGATCCTCGCGACTAGGACGGCAAGCTAGCGAAGCCGTCCGCGCCTGCCAAACGTTTTTTACACCGCCAAGACCAGCGCGCGGGCAATGCCGCCGAGGTCGGGGCGCAGGTCAAGCACCCGCAGCCCGGCGGCGTGGGCCAGGGCGGGGACGGTTTCGTGCTGGCCGATGCCGAGCTCGAGCACGGCGACGCCGCCCGGGGCGAGCAGGGCTGGCAAGGCGGTGGCGAGGTGACGATAGGCGGCCAAGCCGTCCGGGCCGCCGTCGAGCGCGCGGGCGGGTTCGTGGGCGAGCACTTCGGGCATCAGCGTGGCGAGGTCGGGGGTGGGGATATAGGGCGGGTTGGACAGTACGAGGTCGAAGCGGCCGGCGATGGCATCGGCCCAGTCGCCGGCGAGAAAGGCGGTGCGACCAGCGAGGCCGCAGGCGCGGGCGTTGCGGGCGGCGAGGGAAGCGGCGGCGGGGGACAGGTCGATGCCGAGGCCCCAGGCGGCCTGCAGGGTGCTGAGAACGGCCAGCAGCAGGCAGCCGGTGCCGGTGCCGAGGTCGAGCACGTTTGCGGCGTCCGGTTTGGCGGCGAGGGCGGCTTCGACGATCGCCTCGGAGTCGGCGCGGGGGATCAGGGTGGCGGGGGAGACTTCGAGGTCCAGCGTCCAGAACCCTTGGCGGCCGGTGATCAGGGCCATCGGTTCGCGGGCTGCCCGGCGGGCGACCAGGGCGGTGAGGGCGGGGATGGGGACAATTTCACTTCGGTCGAGCAAAGCCGTGGCCGGGCGGGCGAGGGCGTGCAGGAGGAGGAGGCGGGCTTCACGCTGTGGCGCGTCGATGCCGGCCGCTGCGAGAGTGGCGGTGGCCTCGGCCAGGTGGGCGGCGATCAGGCGGGGGGGCATCTGGGTTCTCAAGCACGGCCGCCGGGCTGGCCGCCAGGGTGGGGGGGCATGGCTCCCCGGCTTGGGGCGCATGTCGGGATCGCTTGCTGGGGATGCTAGCGTCGTGGGACGCCGAAGGGGATGGGCATGCCGCAAGCAATCAGGGCTTGGCCGATCATGGTGGGTGCCGCCGTGCTGCTGTCGCTCGCCATGGGTATCCGGCAGAGCCTGGGGCTGTTCATGCAGCCGATGACGGCGGCCGGGATTTCGGTGGCGGACTTCACCTTTTCGGTGGCGGTGCAGAACGTGGTCTGGGGGCTGTCGCAGCCGTTTGTGGGCGCGTTGGCGGCCCGACATGGGTTTCGGCGGGTGGCGATGACGGGGTCGGGGCTGTATGCGGCCGGGATCCTGTGTGCGGTGTTTGCGACCGGGCCGTTGTGGTTGACGTTGGGGACCGGGCCGCTGTTGGGCATTGCGTTGTCCTGTACGGCGGCGAGTTTGAACCTGAGTGCGTCGGCGCGGGCGGTGCCGGAGGCGCGGCGGAGCTGGGCGTTGGGGATCGTGTCGGCGGGCGGGTCGCTGGGGACGCTGGTGGCGGCGCCGATGGCGCAGGGGTTGATGACGTCTTCGGGCGGTTGGCAGGTGGCGATGCTGGCGTTGTTCGGGCTGGCACTGTTGATGATCCCGGCGGCGTTTGTGATGGGGCGGGCGGATCAGATTCCGTTGCCGGCCAAGCGGGGGGAGGCGACGAGTTTTCGCGAGGTGTTGTACGAGGCGCTGCACCGGCGGGCGTTTCTGGTGATGGCCGGGGCGTTCATGGTGTGCGGGTTGCAGTTGGTGTTTTTGACCACGCATCTGCCGTCCTATCTGGCGATGTGCGGGATGGATCCGATGCTGTCGGCGCAGTCGTTGGCGGTGATTGGCGGGTTCAATATCGTGGGCGCGTATATGTGGGGGTGGCTGGGGGGTATCTATCCCAAGCATGTGATGCTGGGGTTGCTGTATCTGTTGCGCAGCGTGGCGATTGCGGTGTTTTTCTACTTTCCGCCGAGTCCGGTGACGACGCTGGCGTTCGCGGCGGTGATGGGGCTGTTGTGGATGGGGGTTTCGCCGCTGACGGCGGGGTTGGTGGCGCAGATGTTCGGGCTGCGGTACATGGCGACGGTGACCAGCCTGGCGTTCCTGAGCCATCAAGTCGGGAGTTTCCTGGGGGCGTGGGGCGGCGGGCTGATCCTGGAGATGCTGGGCAGCTATGACCGGGCGTGGCAGATCGGGGTGCTGATCGGGCTGATCGCGGGGACGGTGCAGATCGCGTTTGGCGGGGAGGGGCGGCCGCGGGCTAGGGCTCAGGTAGCGGTTGCGTAGGATTGTTTTGATATCGAAATGATTGAGACGCAAGTTTGCGGCTCAGCACGCGGCGGCTTTTTGCGGGCTGGGTGGGTCGCGCGCACGGCGGGGGTGGGGTGCGGCTGTGGCGGATGGCGCGAGAGCGGTTTTCGCGCGGGGGCGCGGCAAGCGCGCGCGTAAGCAAGGCTCTGCCGGCAACTGGCTGGGGGCCCTTTGATTCCGTTTCTTTGCTTGGCTGGTGCGACGGAGAGCGGGCGTGCGGGTTGAGCGCGGGTGCGCAGGCCGATGAACCGTGGCGCGGGGTTGGGGGGTGGGGAGGGTGCCGGCCTGCCAGAGTGCCAGGAGCTGTTCGAGGCGGGCGAAGATGCGGGCGAAGATGGCGGTGATCAGGGCGTCCAATGCGGCCGGCATGCGGACGCGCGTCTCCCGCCCCAAGGGGCGGGTTTGGGGGGCGGCGATCGGGGCGCCGAGGGTGGTTTCAAACGACATTGGCTACCATAGTAACTAACTGTCTGTAGAAACGCAAGGAGAAATTTTAGCTCTGTAGGAATTTTTAACGCTTTGGGCGCGGCCAGAACCCTCCCTCGTCGATCCGCTTCGCGGCTCAACCCCCCCCGGCCCAAGCGCGGGAGGAGGGATGAATCTTTTGGACAAAGTTTTTTTGCTTCTTTTTGTTCTCAAAAAGAAGAATCCTTCCTTGCTCCCCGGCCTGCACCCAATCTTAACGTTGCGCCAACGTCATCCCTGCTAGGGTGAGTCGTTAGCGGGTGGGAAACGGGTCATGACGATTGCGTTGGTGCTGTTGCTGCTGATCGTGGCGTTTTTTGCCGCGGTTTATGTCCACGACACGCGGCAGACGCAGAAGACGATTCTGCGCAATTTCCCGGTGATCGGGCATATGCGGTATTTCTCCGAGAGTTTCGGCGAGTATATGCGGCAGTACCAATATTTGCCGGATTGGGTGGAGCGGCCGTTCAACCGGCTGGAGCGGGCGTGGATTTACCGCACCGCCAAGGGCATTTCGAACCTGGTCAGTTTCGGCAGCGAGACTTCGCCGGCATTTGCGTTCCGGCCGGCGGCGTTTGCTGTGCTGGACGAAGAAAAGGCCGAGTGGACGGCCAAGCGGATTGGCGTGACCGAGGGGCCGGGCGCGTGCCGGGAGCCGTATGATCCCCCGAGTTTCTTCAACATTTCGGGCATGAGCTATGGCGCGCTGAGCCATGCGGCGGTGAGTGCCTTGTCGCGCGGGGCGAAGATGTCCGGGGTTTGGCTGGCGACCGGCGAGGGCGGGCTGGCGCAATATCACCTGGAGGGCGGGTGCGATGTTGTGATGCAGATCGGCACGGCGAAGTATGGCGTGCGCGACGAGCATGGCGCGCTGAGCGAGGACCGTCTGCGGGAGATCGCGGCCAACCCGCATGTCAGGATGTTCGAGGTGAAGCTGGCGCAGGGCGCCAAGCCGGGCAAGGGCGGGATTTTGCCGGCGGCGAAGGTGACGAAGGAGATCGCGGCGATTCGCGGCATTCCCGAGGGCCAGGCGAGCATCAGTCCGAACCGGCACCTGGATATTTCCAACGTGGCCGAGCTGGGCGCGTTCGTGGCGCGGGTGCGGCGGGTGACGGGCAAGCCGGTTGGGGTGAAGTTCGTGGTGGGCCAGGTGGCGTTCCTGGATGAGTGGTTCGCCGATTGCGTGGCCCATCCGGCGCATTGTCCAGACTATGTGCAGGTGGATGGCGGCGAGGGCGGCACCGGGGCGGCGCCGGCGCCGCTGGCGGATTATGTCGGCCTGCCGATCACCCAGGCGCTGCCGCTGGTCACCGCGGCGCGGGCGCGGCATGGGCTGGACAAGCGCATTCGCATCCTGGCGACGGGCAAGTTGGTGACGCCGGACAAGGTGGCGTGGGCGTTGTGCATGGGGGCGGATTTTGTTTCATCGGCGCGGGGATTCATGTTCGCGCTGGGGTGCATTCAGGCGATGAAGTGCGGCAGCGGGCACTGCCCGACCGGGGTGACCTCGTCCGATCCGCGGCTGATCCGCGGGCTGGACCCGACCGACAAGGCGGTGCGGGTGATGCATTACGCGCTGCGGGTGCGCGAGGAGGTGGAGATGATCGCGCATTCCTGCGGCCTGCCGGATGCGGGGCATTTCGCGCCAGAGCATGTGACGGATATCGAGCGCGGGGTGGGCGGGTTCCGCAACCTTGGAGGCTAGTCAGCAATTTGGTACATTTCGTCACAAGCGCGTGTCGGGAAATTTTACACTCAGTTATCCAAAGATGAACGTGTTCTCATAGTGGGTTGTTTTTCAACGGTAACACTGCCCGGCACGGCGATTGCATACGAAAGCATGAGATTTGTTTGGGGATATGACGTGAATCACCGCCTGAAAGAATTGCTGGCCCGTACTTCGTTGGCGACCGTGCTGATGGCGGGCGCCGTGGCGCTGCCGAGTGATGCCTCGGCGTTTGTGTTGGGTCCGACGACCAATCCGGGCAAATGGGGCACGCCGGGGATGGGCAATCCGGGTGGCGTGGTCACCTGGAGTCTGATGCCGACCGGCACGGATTGCTCGAGTGATTTCGCGGGTTGTTCCATCACGGCGCTGGCCGCCTTCATGCCGGTTGGGTATCTGTCGGTGGTGCAGGCGGCGTTCGGTGCCTGGTCGGCAGTGGCCAATATCAGCTTCCAGCAGATCGCCGATGACGGCGCGCCGTTCAACGCTGCGACCACCAGCGGCGATATCCGGCTGGGCGGGCATGTGTTCGACGGGCCTTCCGGCACCCTGGCGCATGGATTCTATCCGCCGTTGAACGGCGCGACCGCGGCCGGCGATATCCATTTCGACATCGCGGAGACCTGGGTGCTGACACTGCCGGATGCCGGGTTTGACCTGTTCAACGTGCTGACCCATGAGATCGGCCATGCGATTGGGCTGGATCATACCGGGGTCGCGAACTCGTTGATGAACGCCTTCTATAGCGAGTCGTTCAGCGGGCCGCAGGCCGACGATATTGCCGGGGCGCAGTTCATCTATGGCGCGGCGCCGCAGACCGAGGTGCCGGCACCGGCTTCGGCGCTGGTGTTCGTGTTCGGGCTGGCCGGGTTGGGCTGGGCGCGGCGGACGTTTCGCGCGGATTGAGGCGGCGGGCGGCTTGGGCGGTCGCGGCAACGCGGCCGGCATGGCATAGTAGCGGCTCCCTTGCTGATGGAGCCGCCGCATGATCGCTTCGACTGATATCGTCCGGGTGCCGAACCGGAACCTGCCGAGCAAGTCGTCGGTGGCGGTTTACCGCTTGCCGGGGGGTGGCGGGTTCCTGTGGGCGGTCGCGACGTCAGCGGATCGCAGCCAGGACATCAAGCTACAGACGGTGGGGTGTCTGCGGGCGCTGGAAAAGCACCTGGTCGCGCACGGGCTGGACCTCTCGCGGATCGTCAAGGCGGAGGTTGTGGTGACCGACCACGACAACAAGCCGGCGTTCGACGAGGCCTGGGCCAGCGTGATGCCGGATGGGCAAGGGCCGGTGCGCAGCTTTGTCGAGTCGCGGATGCCGGAGGGTGACCTGATCGAGATCATCATCACGGCGGTGTTTCCGGGCTGATGCAGGGGGCGGTTCTGCGCGGGTCCCGCGGGGGCATGCGAACAGGCCGCCGAGGTGTCTCCCGGCGGCCTGTGGAAGGCGGGATCAACGTTACCCGAACTTAGGTTTCAATCGGTCCGGATCAGAGAATCCAGACTCAGGCTCTCATTGATACGCCAGGCGTAGGGGGGGCGAGTTTAGCCCTTGCGAGTCATCCGGCGGCGCGCCGCCAATGCGACGAGCCCGACGCCCAAGAGAGTCATGCTGGCAGGCTCGGGTGTTTCAGTGCCAGTGCAGTTGGCGCCACAGCCCGCCGTGACCTCACCATACACCGCCACGCCGAAGAGGTTGCCGGAGCCGGTATTGATCGTGGTAGTCGGCGCTGCGCCGCCAATGTCGAACTTGTAGAGCGTTCCGTTGTTGAAGCTGCCGGTCCAGAAGCTGGTGCCGTCCGGGTCGAGGTTGAGGGCGAAGAAGCCATCCACCCCGGCGACATCGTAGCTGTCCACCAGATTGCCGGACGCATCATACTCCAGCGCCAATTCTCCGGCGGCGCTCAGTACATGGCCGTTCGGCAGAATGCGCAGTGCGAACGAACGCGTGCCGCCATGGGTGTTGTTGTTGGCGAAATTGGGCAGCGCGGTGTTGGTCGTCAGATCCCAGCGCCGGATGGTGCCCAATTCGTCGTTGTAGAACATGGTGGTCTGATTGGATGCGAGGTCGAGCCAATCGCTGTTCACCGGTGTGCTGTAGGTCTGCTGGAGCACGCCCCCGGCGGAATAGCGCTGGAACTGGCCGCCGGCGCGGCCGACATAAAGTTGTCCGGTGGCATCGAACGCGAGCGATTCGGGGGACAAGCCAGGAGAGATGAACGGGTTGGGGGCCAGGATCGTGCCGTCCGGCTTGAAGCGGGTGACGTTGCCGGCGGAGAAGTTGGTGACGTTCAGGTTGCCGCTGGAATCGATGGCCATGCCGGTGGTGAAGCCGCCCAGCCCGGTGTTCAGCGTCTGAATGAAGGTTCCGGTGTTGGTATACTGGTTCACCATCCCGGAGCCCACCGCGGCGAAAACGTCGCCGAAGTTGAGGGGCGCCGCGGAGGCGGGCATGGCGGCGAGCAGCGCAACCGTTGCTGCCGAGGCAATCTGTGTTACCCAACGCATTGATATTCTCCCTTCAAAGTGCGCGGCCGAACTGCGCGCGGCGGAAATGTGCAATGCGCAGGCGTTCGCGAGTTTAGTTCCGGATGTCCTAGCTAGGACCTTACCTAAACTTTAAGCAATAATCGCGCCATCTAGGAGGGGCATTTTATATCAATCGGTTACGTCGGTGCTAAGGTGGTTTGAGCAGGAAGTGTAAAGCGAAACGTCGCTGGATCGGCTTTGGCGGCGAGAACTGTAAGTGTCCGTCCGGAAGGTTCATACCTGATTGCATAGTCTTCGCAGCATGAGGCGGATTGATGCCACTCGGATGAACGCCACCGCCATTCGTGTCAGATTCTCGAAGTCCTTTGCCAAACGGCGACAGCGGTTCAGCCAGGCCAGC